>CAMGAL010000005.1 GCA_946007445.1 uncultured Mediterranea sp. | reverse complement strand
TAACGCGGTTCATTGGGGAGATAGTTCAGAAAATAACAAAAAAGAAGATTGGTAAGAATGAAGACTATGGGTAAGGATAATATCTCATCACTGTATAACGCCCTTATCAACAAGGGCTATTCAACCAAAAATATAGGGGACGAGCCTACATTTAGGGCTAAGATGGCCGACAAGAGCAACCGGAAACAGCTGTACGACTGGGTATCGAGTCGAGGAGACTTCCGCATTGGTGATTATGACGAATATGAGCGAAGAATCACCTCAGACTTGACGAAGCCTGTGACCGAGCAACCAAATGTCATTGAGCAGAAACAGCCGCAGCAGACACAACAGCCGCAGCAGACACAGCAACCGCAGCTGATGAATCAGCCTCAGCAGCCCAACGAGGCCGTGGCGAGGATGAAGGAGCTGATAGCAGCCAACGGGAACGCTCCGGAGCAGAAGCCGACCTTGCAACAGCAGGTGGATGCAAACAGGCAACATGAGCAGCAGCGCATCCGGGATATGGTAACGCCGAAGAGCTACGCGGACATGATGCGCTCTGAACAGCCTCTCCCCGCGCAGCAGCGGATGGAGCCTATGCGCATGGACATGGAGCGGAAGCAGGAGGAGCAGGAGCTCGACCAGACGTTCCACCCCAAGGAGGTGAAGAGCGAGGCCGACGTGCTGGACAACTACCGCTCACGCTTTGCGCTGACCCGACGTGGCAACGAGCTGAACAACGAGCTGGACGCGAAGAGCCGCGAGGTGAACGAGCGATACATGAAGCTCTTTGAGCAGACGCCGGAGTACAAGGCCATCGTGGAAAAGAAGTACAGCACGCAGCAGGAGGCCGACGAGGCCAACCGATTACTGAACGAGACCTTCGGGCAGATGTATGGCAAGCAGATGGAGCAGGAGATGGCTCCCTACTACCTGGCTATGCAGGAGGAGATAAACGACCGCTACGGGTTCCGCATCAACGACGAGGTGAAGGCGCTGAACAACCAGACGACCGCGGTGAAGGTGAAGGAGCTGGCATCGGATGTGGACGGGTTGATAGAGCAGCAGCGCAAGACGCTGAAGCGGCACGCGGGCAGCGGCGGAAACGCGATGAACGCCTTGATGGGCAGCACGCAGTACAACCAGGCCACCGCTGAGGAGCGCCGGGAGATGGGCGCCCTGGAGTCGGCCAAGAAGCTGCTGGAGCAGTCGCAGGAGATTATCGCCGCTGCCGGACGACGGGGCGACACGAACTTCATGAAGGAGCTTGGCATCGGCGTGGCGGACAACTTCGACTTGGAGAACTTCACCTTCGGGCTGGCCGAAATGGCCGGTGAGAAGTATCTGAGCAATGCCTTGGAGAAGGCGGAGAAGGGCGAAGCGCTGACTGCCGCCGAGGAGAAGCTGCTGGAAGCCTCGTTCATCAACATGGCTACGCAGAGCTACTTCGCTTCGGACCTGGCTCGCGGGTACAAGGCGGGTCAGGTGACGGCGGAGAGTCTGCCGTTTGTGCTGGAGTTCATTTCCAATCCCATAGCCTCGTCGGGCAATGCGATTGCCAAGGGGCTGTTGAAGTACGGGTTGAAGAGATTCGGCAGTGCTGCTACGAGCAAGGGAGCCAAGTTTGCAGCCCGATTGCTGGGCGATGCTGCGGCGGCACTGGGCATGGAGGCTACGACTAGCCTGCCCCGTGTGGCTTCCGGTACCATCCAGCGGCTAAACGAGGACTATGACTACAAGCTGGACGAGAACGGGAATATCCAGGTGCAGAAGGTGGGCAACACGTCGCTGGCCGGAGCACTTGGACGCTCGGCCGGCTCGACGTTCTTCGAGAACCAGTCGGAGATGGTGTTCAACGCCTTCAAGGGGTGGAAGCCTTTCATGAAGGCGGCGGACGATGCCCTGCCTGGCGGCGTGAACGAGCTGATGGCCCGCATCAAGCGGTCGAAGCCGGCGCAGCTATACCGCTCGCTGAAGGACAATGAGCTGTTTCGCCAGGCGGTGGAGCGGGCGCAGTTCCACGGGCTTGGCGAGGAGTATCTGGAGGAGGTGTATAACAACTTCGCCAACGTGGCCATGGGCGAGATGACGATGGAGGAGGCGCTGGATCTGGACAACAACATCGACACCTTCCTGGGGCTGGCTCCCACATCGGCGGCCTTCGGGCTGATCGGGTTGGGCGGACTGGCGCACGAGCGCATCCGCAACCGCCGCAACATGGAGCGCATCTTCGGGCGGATGGACGATGAGCAGCGGGCCAAGCTGGAGGAGCTGCAACGCATGGCCCGCGAGCGGGGCAACGAGGACATCCGAGAGTTCATCAAGGCCACGATGGCCGACGAGAGCCTGACGCAGGAACAGAAGCGGGACGAGATAGCCTATGCCTACGAGCTGGCCAAGCAGACGGCCATGGACGAGATGGAGGAGGCCCGCACAGAGGACGCAGCCGAGGCTTCTCCTGACGTAGCACAGGCGTATGAGTCCATGAAGGATGCCGAGGCGAGGCTGAAGGAGGAGAATCCGCAGCTGTATGCCATGCTGCGTCGCTATCTGGAGAGCGAGGCTTCGGACGGCGAGATAGAGCAGGTGCTGATGGATGTGGGCGAGCAGGGAGGCCTGCGCGACCTGGGCCAGGCGTATGTGGACGCCTACCGTCAGACGAAGAGCCGCACCGCGGAGGCCGAGGCTGGCGAGAAGGCGCAGCCTGCCGAGAGCGGAACGAACGTTCAGGATCGTATTACGGCGTACAGAGAGATGAAACGTGCAAATCGTCGCGTTATGCGCAGCAGCTTGTTCAGCAAGGAGGAAAGGGAAAGCATCTGGGATGCGAAGATAGAGGATATAGAAGGATTGGCAGAACGATTCGGCTGGGACGAAACGAAGAAGAATGCCGCGAAACAGTATGTGGAGGCTTGGGACCGATATATGCCTTTCGAGCGGGAGTATTCGCAGAGAGAATCGGAAGCCACCAACGAGGCTCTCAGACAGGCGAATGAAGACTTGCAGAATCTGGGCAACGAGGATATGGGCGAGGTCATCGAGATGGAGACCGCACTGGGCGACGAGAAGACGGTGTTTGTGACCAAGGGCCGGCTGGTGTTCAACGAAGAGGGCGTGGTTGACCCGCTGGAGAGCGACGAGACCATCTACTACCGCGACTCTGAAGGCAAGGTTCATCCATCGAAGCCCGATGTGCTAACCAAGGTGGTGAACCGCACCACATTCACGGATTATCTGAATGCAGCTGCCGAAAAGGCATACAACGAGGTGAAAGCGCAAAAGGAGGAAGAGCTGAAGACTCCTCATATCACTGCTCCATTGATAGGCACCAGAGTCACATTGCCGGAAGGCAATTTCATCATAAGCGGCAAGAAGGAGAATGGGCTCATGGAGCTGACTCCTTTTGATGAGAATGGCTTTATGGACAATAAGGCGGATAAACTCTTCATGACAGAGGATGATTACTACACCACGATGGAGAAGCAGCTTTGGCCGGATTCCGAAAATTCCGAGGAAATTCCAAGCCATTCTGAAACGGATGTTGAAGGAACGCAAATGGCTGATGCAGAGCGTTCTGAAGAAATTCTAAGAAATTCCGAAACAAATGGTGGGAATCCCCCGACCGCGCAGGAGACTCAGGGGCAGCCGCTGCCTCGCCTGGAGGACGGCACGGTGGACTATGACGCGATGCTCCAGCAGGACCCGATGGCCTTCTACAGCGAGTATGCCAAGGAGTTTGGCACGGAGGAGGCCAACAATGCGCTGGCCGCCCAGCGGGATGACTACTACAAGCAGGCGGAGCAGGCGCAGAAGCGGGCTGCCAAGGAGGTGTCGCCCGTCAAGCGTGCCGCCCTGCTGCGCGAGGCTAAGCAGCTGCGCGAGGAGGGAAAGCGGTTTGAGACGCTGGTGGCCGACTGGAAGCAGAAGGAGCCGAAGCCTGCCACACCTGCCGCACCTGCCGCCGCACCGCCGGCTGCGGAGGCCCAGCCGCAAGGGCTCATCGCAGAGGCGGAGGCAGAGGTGAAGCGCCAGCAGGAGGCCATTGCCGGCCGCACGCAGGAGGAGCAGCAGGCCGCCCAGCAGGCTGCGCAGGAGCGCATCGACGCGGGCGCGAAGCCGGCTCCCAAGAGCCGTCGGTACGCGGAGGAGGAGAGCCAGTTGCCACCGGCCTCGACGCTGCGCGAGACAGTGGCGCGTGAGATTGCCACCGGCCGGGCTACGTTCCGCTGGAAGGACAACGGCGAGACCAAAGGTCTGGGCGCCCACACCACGAACAATGAGGAGGAGCGCCGCCGGCTGATATGGTCGCTGAACAACGCGGAAGGCGAGCTGCCCGAGGTGGTGGCCGAGCGCATCCACGAGTCGCTGCCCGACGGGATGCGCGAGCAGTACACCAGCATGGATGTGCTGAACGAGATACTGGACCTGATGCAGACCTACTCCTCTCCCACCGACATGTGGGCCCAGGAGGTGCGTCGGCCTAATGCGGCGATGAACGACGAGACGCTGGCCGACGGGTATGCGGAGAACGACGCCCGCCTGCGCCTGGAATGGGAGGCGGAGAAGAACGGCATGAGCGTGGAGGAGTGGCAGAGCTACAACGAGGCGGTAGGCTCGCGCCTTCAGGAGTCCTACGGCGGCATGACCGACGAGGAGTTTAACCGGATGTATAACGACATAGTCAACGAAACAGAATCAGAATATGGACAACAAGGAACTGAAAGAGGCGGTGCAGTACTGCCTGAACAGGGGAATACTCCGCAAGGAGGAGCTGCAACGATGCAAGACACGCCAGGAGCGGATGGCGCTACTGACGCGGGCACTGGCATGGATGGAGTGTCAGGAGGAATTGGATCTGTCGGAGAAAATCGAAGCTATCAAGAAGAGAAGAATGAACCAACTGAGGAAGTTATAGGCCGATCATTGACCGATTCCGAAGCTCAAGAGTTCATTGCCGACATGGAGTTGTCCGCGGAAAATGCTCCTGAAATAGAATTGACCATAGAAAATTGGGATAGACTATTTGGCGAAGATGGGAAAGTCACTACACCTATCGGCGAGGTGAAGATGGGTGAGCATCAGTTTACCAAAATGATGAGGAATGGTCGTAATAGTAAACTCGGTATGATAAAGCCTACTCTTGAACGTCCTGATGTTATTATTGAGGTTGAGAATGCACGTGATAACGAAGAAAGAGATTCCTCTTATGTATTTGTTCGCTCATTCAAAAAGATTGATGGCTCCAGATATTACTACTTTACTTCGGTAACTGTGAGCAAAGAGGGCAAGGAGGTTGTCGTTTCCAATCAAGAAAAAAGCCGCAACAGGTTAGCACGGCTTTTGAAAGAAGGAAGTATTGTATGGCGCACTCCGAAAGATGCGACTACCTCTTCGGCTGAGGGGCAAGGTTTGGACTATGTTCAGCCAACAAAAGCCGAGACTGAGACAAAGGGCTCGGGAATAACTCCTCATACTACTTCTTCTGCCTACAAAGATACTGCTATTCCAGCAGAAATGCAAGAGAATGGCAGCGAAAAACAGCAAATAACGGCGAATAACGGTCAAAATTCTGATGCTGCCGACTCAAAACCGCTGGTGGATGACGGCACTATCAAGAAAAAAGAAACGCCTGAACCAACTAACAGTAGTACAGACGTTGATAGTAACCTTAATGGCAAGCAGGACGACACGGCTACCCTGCAAAGCTCTGACGTTTCTACCGACAAAGATAGTGCTATTCCAACAGAAATGCAAGAGAATGGCGGCGAAAAACAACTTACCCGTGAGGAGAAGACTTCAAAGAAGGAATCTGCCAAGAAGCCGACTGATCCGAAGAACGCGAGCGGAAACCGGCTGGTGACGGATGAGCGCTATGCGGAGCTGCGTGAGCGGATGCGTCGCAAGCTGGGCGGACAGATGAACATGGGCATTGACCCGGAGATACTGGCCATCGGTACGGAGATGGCGGTATATCACATCGAGAAGGGAGCCCGCAAGTTCGTGGAGTATGCCAAGGGGATGATTGAGGATATGGGCGACGCGATTCGCCCGTATCTGAAGGCGTTCTACAACGGTGCGCGTGACCTGCCCGAGATGGCGGAGCTCGCCCGCGAGATGACTCCTTACGACGAGGTGGCGCGGACGGATGTGTCGGCCATCGGCAAGAAGGATGCCTCGTATATCGAGCAGGCCAGCCAGATGGCCCGCGAGCAGGAGGTGAATGAGCAGGCCGAGACGGCGAAGAAGGCTATCGAGAAGAAGAAACAGGAGTTGTCGGACAGCGGATGGGACGTGGAGCTTGTGGCCAGCAGCCTGCCCGAAGACCAGGAGATGCTGCGCTCCTCCCGGAAGAAGCAGCCGGCAAAGAAAAAGTCTGTCCCTGTCGGCGATTTGTTTGCTCAGATTGAAGAACCGAAAGACGCCTCTAAGTCTTTACTTGATGCGGTAAGGATGCTTTATTCCAAGGGAAAGGAAGCTGCATCTGCCATGTTCCAACGGTCGTTCTTTGATGTAGCTCAGACACCAGAATTTATGAAGAAGCTCGGTTTGAGGGGGGACAAGTTTACTATCAAGTACGGTGTTATATCCAGGCATATTGGTAAGGACAGTAGTCATAACCTGTCTGAATCGGACTGGGAAAAGTTGCCAGACGCTATTCAGCATCCTTTTTCCATCGCACGACTTACTGACAAGGAAGATTCATACCGCATTTATACGGCACTGAATACGAGCAACGGCGGTTATGCTGTAGTGGGTGCCGACGTGAAGAATGCAGGAAGGGAGATTGAGGTGAATGCTATTTCTACGGTTTTCGGGCGAAGAGGAAACGCTAACTTACCACAAAACGAAGAAGTGATTTACAGGAGTGAAAAAATAACTCCTGAACAATCGTCACTTCTGGAGCGACCCAATTTCGCTCAATATCCGATTGATCAGGAGTCTAAAAGACAAGCCGAACGTGAGGGCGGCGAACTCCTCATACTAACACCCGAAGGCAAGGCGGCAAGCCTTTCCGCTCTTACGCCCGGCGTGTCTTCTGCCGACAAAGGTAGCAAATCCGCAGCGAAAAAGCAAGCCGAAAAGCCGGAAAGTGAGCTGAAGAGTGAGTTTTTCGTTGAGGACAGGGACGGCGGCGTGGCGCTGATGCGTCAGGCGGTGATGCCGAACGGCGTGCCGGTAGTGGATGCCCGCCCCGTGGCTCGCGCCAAGGATGCACGGGAGTTGCTGGAGATTATCGACAATCCGGCCAACCGCTTCGGCAAGGAGCTGGACAACGTGCGTAAGGCGCTTGCCATAGAGATAGGTGCCATGCGTGAAAAACCTGCCGAAGAACAGCAACGCTCTGAGCCTGAGAGTGGAGAAAAAGGTGTATCTTTGCCCAAGTCGAACCAAAAAACCGAGAACAATGGAGAACGAGAACGAACCGAAGAGCGAAACCCGAATCAGGATGGAGCTCTGGGAGAAGGAACACGGCAAGAAGATAGCCGACCTTCACGGCGAGGAACTGGTGCAGTGCTGCATGGACGTGATGTGCCTGACCAGGGACGAGGCGATAGAGTACATGTCGGGCGGGTACAGCGACTGAACCCGAACAACTACTCATTTGGCGAGGCCGGAATCCCCGTCCCAACGGGAGAGACGGCCAAGCTGAAGGCTAACATCGAGGCTATCCGAACGCTCAAGGAGATAGAGCGGAGCGGAAAGCCTGCCACCAAGGAGCAGAAGGAGGTACTTTCGCGCTATGTAGGCTGGGGAGGCCTCGCTGCTGCCTTGGATGGAAAGAAGTTCGAGAGAAGCCGGTCTTGGAACCGGGATGAGAACTGGAACTCCAAGTATTTACCTTATTATAAAGAGCTGAGCGAACTGCTGACCCCGGAAGAGATGGATGCGGCGGTTCAATCGACCAATACGGCGCACTACACGCCGGAGCCGGTCATCCGCGCGTTGTGGGGTATCGTAGAGGGCCTCGGATTCCGCGGCGGACGCATCAGCGAGCCTGCCATGGGCGTTGGTCACATCCTGGGTCTCATGCCTGAGGACATTTCTGCCCGCTCGGTGGTGAGCGGCTTCGAGCTGGACAGTCTGACGGGTCGCATGGCCAAGGTGCTCTATCCCGACGCGAATGTGAAGGTGCAGGGCTACGAGACGGAGTTTGCTCCGCAGAGCAAGGATTTGGTGATTACCAACGTGCCCTTCGGCAAGCAGGCTCCTTATGACAAGGCGCTGGACAAGAGTGTGCGCAAGCGTTTGGGTGGTGCCTACAACCTGCATAACTACTTCATCGCAAAAGGTCTGCTGGAGCTGAAAGAGGGTGGACTGGGCGTATTCGTCACTTCATCGGCCACGATGGACGGAGCGGACAACCGTTTCCGCTCGTTTGTGGAAGCCGAGGGCGTGGATTTGCTGGGTGCTATCCGCCTGCCTAACGATGCTTTCCTGAAGAATGCCGGCACGAGCGTGACAGCTGACATCCTGGTGTTCCGCAAGCGGAAGAGCGGCGAGGCCCCTTCCGGCAACAGCTTCCTGGGTCTGGAGCAGGTTGGCGAAGGGAGCTACGAGGAGTATGGTGAGAAGCACACGAAGCCTATCTTGGTGAACGAGTACTTCGCCTCCCACCCGGATATGATGCTTGGCGATATGATGACTGCCCACGATGCGGGCAGTGGCGGGCTGTACAGCGGTGCGTCGCAGACGTTGAAGGCTCGTGCTGGCAGTGACTTGCAAGCGCTGCTGGCCGATGCGGTGAAACGCCTGACCGAAGGGCGCAGCCGTACCGCCGAGACGGTGACCGAGGAGCTGCAATCGGTGAAGACCACGAAGCTGAAGGACGGCACGCTGACTGTGGAGAATGGCAAGGTGTATGTGTCCGACAAGGGCGAGCTGACGGAGGTGAAGGCCAAGGAGGAGTTTACCTACAACGGAAAGAAGCGGCGTACGGCGGATGCTGTTCGCGACTACAACGAGCTGAAAGAGACCCTCAAACGGCTGATTGCCGCCGAGCAGAGCGATACGGAAGATCCGGAACCCTTGCGAAGGAGTCTGAACGAGCAGTACGACCGTTTTGTGTCGCACTATGGCACGCTGAACCGCAACAAGCAGCTGGGTGATGTGCTGGCCGAGGACTACGAGCACAGTCTCCCCTACTCGCTCGAGTCGGTGAAGCGTGTACCTTCGGCCACCGGCAAGAGCATGGTGTGGGAGGTGAAGAAAGGTGACGGCATCCTGAGCAAGCGCATCAGCTACCCGGTGCAGGAGCCCACGCGGGCGGAGAGTGCCGAGGATGCGCTTCAAATCAGCCTTTCGTACCGCGGTCGCATCGACCTGCCTTATATCTCCTCACTGCTGGGCGTGGAGGAGCAGGAGGCTGAAGCCCGCCTGCTGGACGAGGGTATGGCGTATCGAGACCCAGTGAGCGGCAAGCTGACTGACCGCGACGAATATCTGTCGGGCAACGTGAAGGAGAAGCTGGACGAGGCCGTGGCGGCTGTGGAGGCGAATCCCGAGTACCGCAAGAATGTGGATGACCTGAAGAAGGTGCAGCCGGAGCCTATCCGCTTCGGCGACATCAGCTATCGTCTAGGCACGCCGTGGATTCCTACGGAGTATTTGGATGCCTTTGCCCGTGAGGTGTTGGGGCTGGAAGGGACGTTCATCCGTCTAATCCCTGAGCTGAACGAGTTTGTGTTGTCGCAGAGCGCCCGGGTGAAGGACTTCGACAAAGCGGCCAAGATAGGCACCTCGCGCATGGGTGCGGATGACATCTTCGCGGCTGCCCTGAACCAGCGGAAACCTAAGGTCTACGACGAGCAGTCGTACTACGACGGCTATGAGACGAAAAAGACACGCGTGGTGAACGAGCAGGAGACGCAGGCCGTGGCGGAGAAGATTGCGGAGGTAGGCAACCTCTTCCTGGAGTATATAGACGGTAAGGGCGCCTTCCACCGTGAGATGGAGCGTATCTATAACGAGAAGTACAACAACTACCGGCTGAAGGAGTACCGACTGCCGGTGTTTGCCCGTCCTGAGCAGAACGAGAAGGGCGAGACGGTAATGAAGACGCGCTATCCGAATGCCAACGTAGATATTGCCCTGCGCGAGCATCAGGCCAAGGCGGTGCAGCGCTCGCTGCAAGGTTGCACGCTGCTGGCTCATCAGGTGGGCACGGGCAAGACGTTCACGATGATTACCACAGCGATGGAGATGCGTCGTCTGGGGCTGGCCAAGAAGCCTATGATTGTGGTGCAGAACGCCACGCTTGAGGGTTTTGTGGCTGACTTCTACAAGCTCTACCCGGGTGCGCGTGTGCTGGCTCCTGGCAAGGACGAGCGCAGCGCGGAGAACCGAAAGCGTTTGTTCAACCTAATGGCCACTTCGGACTTTGACGCGATTGTGATACCGCAGTCGTTCATGCAGTTCATCCCCGACAACGAGGAGATCACGAACGCGCTAATCCAGAAGCGCATCGACGAGTACGAGGAGGCCATTTCCAAGATGGAGGACTACGCACTGCGCCGCCGCCTGCAAAAGGAGGCCGACGCGCTGCGCAAGAGCCTGGAGGAGGGAGAGGTGAAGCCCGGCAAGGGTCGTAGCGTGAAGGAGCGGGCCAAGAGCGCCGACCGTATCAAGGCTCGCATGGAGCGCACGTTGGACCGACGGACCGACGATGTGATGACCTTTGAGCAGCTGGGCGTGGACGCGCTTTTCATCGACGAGGCTCACAACTTCAAGAAGATAGGCTTTGCCAGCAAGATGAACAACGTGAAGGGCATCGACACGTCGGCCTCTCAACGTGCCAACAGCCTGCTACTGAAGGCTCAGTGGGTGTATGAGAAGAGCGGCGGTCGCAACGTGATTCTGGCCACAGGCACGCCCATCACCAACACGATGGCCGAGGTGTGGACGATGATGAAGTTTGTGGCTCCTGACATCCTGGAGTCGTATCACATAGAGAGCTTTGACGACTTCGCCACGACCTTCGGCACGGTGGAGCCTTCGCTGGAGTACACGGCTACGGGTGCGTTCAAGATTGTGGAGCGATTCAAGAGCTACGTGAACGTGCCGGAGCTGGTGAAGGCGTTCCGCAGCCATGCGGACGTGGTGCTGACGGAGGACGTGAAGGAGTTCAAGGAGGGTAAGAACATCCCGCAGCTGAAGGACGGCCGTCTGACCAACGTGGTGATTGACAAGAACGAGGATTTGGACGACGTGATGCAGCTGCTCATCAAGGAGCTGGAGGCGTACAACAAGCTGACGGGTCAGGAGAAGCGCGAGAAGAGCGCCCTTCCGCTGGTGGTGTTCACGCGGGCGAAGCAGGCGGCCATCGACCTTCGTCTGCTCAACCCGGAATTTCCGGACAATCCGAACAGCAAGACGAATCATGTGGTGCGCAACGTGCTGCGCCTCTACGAGGAGAGCCGTGAGGAGAAGGGTGCGCAGCTGGTGTTCTGTGACAGCTACCAGTCGCCCGACGTGGCTCCGAAGATGGATCTCTTCGGCTTCGACCCGCAGGTGCCTCCATTCAATCTCTACAACGACATCAAGCAGAAGCTAGTGGCCGGAGGCATCCCGTCGAGCGAGATTGCCATCGTGAGCAACTACTCGGGCGAACGCCGGGAGCAGCTGTTCGAGAAGGTGCGCAACGGCGAGGTGCGTGTGCTGCTTGGCAGTACAGAGAAGATGGGCGTGGGTGTGAACGTGCAGGATCGCCTGTACGCCTTGCATCATATCGACGCGCCGATACGTCCCATGGACTTCGAGCAGCGCAACGGTCGCATCCTGCGCCAGGGCAACCTGTATGCCACCTGGGGCAAGCCGGTGAATGTAGTGACCTACGGCGTGAGCGGCACGCTGGATGCTACGGCCTATGACCGCCTGCGCATGAAGCAGGGCTTCATCAACCAGATGATGAAGGGTAACGTGGACGGCCGTGTGATGGAGGAGAAGGACGAGGAAGACCCGAGCGGCATGACCTTCAGCGAGATGGCTGCCACGCTGAGCGGCGACAAGAACGCGCAGCTGCTGTTTGTGGCCGAGAACAAGGTGAAGAAGCTGCGCAACCTGAAGCGGAGTGACGCAAACAGCAAGAGCGAGATGCGCTACCGGGTAGAGACGATGCGGTCGTTGATTCCCGTAAAGCGGAAGGAGATAGAGCGACTCCAACGCATCGCTGATGCGCTGGGAGAGTCGGTGAAGCAGGGTGTGGAGTCGGTATCGGTTGGCGGAGAGACGTTCACGGAGAAGCTGGCTGCCTCGCTGAGTCCGCTGGTGGACGGTTGGGAGGAGCGCTACCTGCTGGACCGCACTACACCTCCTTTGAAGCTATCGTTGAACGGCGGCTTGGCCGAGGCTGTGCTGCGCTTCGATGGCGGCTATTCGGTGTACGACCTGTATGTGGGTAAGGAGAAGTTGGCCGAAGCCAAGAGTTATGCAGGTGCCAAGGGTGCGCTGTCGAGCATTGACCATGCGATGAAGTCGGTGGACAAGCGGCTCCAGGATGCACGCGACGAACTCGCTGAGATGGATAGCCGCATTGCCGGACTGGAGAAGGCGATGCAGGAGCCTTGGGGCAAGGAAGAGGAGCTTCGTGCCGCCGAGGAGGAGGTGAAGAAGCTGAAGAGTGTCATGGAGGAGCAGGCGAAACAGAACGAGAAGCGTCCTGCCTCCGCTGGGCAGAACAGCGAGGAGTCTTCGGCGGCGGATAAGGATGTACGGTTCCGTCAGGGCGATGAGCTGGAGGCGGTGAATCGTCGGTTCAATGAAAGGCTTGATGAGCTGATTCAAGATCCAACGCAGAAAGACCGAACACTCCGTCTTGGAACGCCTGGCAGATTCCTAACTGATGGAGGCATAGCTAACGCAGAAATTCTGCTTGACTTCGATAAACTTGTACGCAAATCGAGAGAGGAATACAGAAACAACCATCCATTCGCTGTTTCGGACGTAAGAAATCTTCCTGTTTCCATCAATAGTCCAATAGCTGTATTCGACAATACGAACGGGAGGGATTCAGGCAGAGTGATACTGACCGAACTGGAAAAGGACGGAAGGAACTTCATCGTGGCCATTCGTGCTTCTGAACAAAAAAGAAAAGGCGGAGTAGTCCTTGAAGTCAATGAGATTACCACATTGTACCCCAAAGAAGAGAAGGGTATCGTGAAATGGATAGTTGATGGTAACGCTACAAATATCGACAAGCAGAAAGCCCTTCGGTTTATCGAGGCCCTCCAACCCCATGTTGGAACCACAATAACATCCGAAGAGCTTTCTGATGCCACAAAGATAGTGGAAAACTTTGAGAATCCCAAGCCTGCGGGCGAAAAAATGCGCGGGGGCGAGGGAGAGTACAGCCTGGAGGAGGTAGCCTACGAGAACGACCCGAAGGCGAAGATGCTGGGCGCCCCTTATCGCAGCCGGGCTATGCAGCGGCGGTTTGGCGAGCGGGAGCGGCAGCGGATGCGCGCGCAGGCGGAGCAGATGGCCGGCAAGCTGGGCATCGACATGGAGGTGCTGGATAGCACGGACGGACTGGAGGGCGCGAAGCGGAAGGCGAAGGGCTGGTACGACGTGCGCACAGGCCGTATCATGCTGGTGCTGCCCAACCACAAGAGCACGGCTGACGTGATGGAGACGGTGCTGCATGAGGCGGTGGCGCACTACGGGCTTCGCCGGCTCTTCGGCGAGCATTTCGACACGTTCCTGGACAATGTGTTTGCCAACGCAGACCAGGAGGTTCGGGAAAGGATTGTGGCGCTGTCCGCCCGTCACGGCTGGGACGTGCGTGTGGCTACGGAGGAGTATCTGGCTTCGCTGGCCGAGCAGACGGACTTCGAGCGGGCAGAGCGCAGCGGGTGGATGCGCCGGGTGCGCGACTTCTTCATGCAGCTGCTGGCCCAGGCTGGCATCCTCCTACCCCGCCCCATCGGTGTGGATGAGCTGCGCTACATCTTGTGGCGTAGCTATGAGAACCTGGCGCATCCGGGCCGCTTTGAGAGTCCCATCGGCGAGGCTGCGGATGTGGCCATGCAGTATGGGCTGAAGGCGGGCGACTACCGCGAGGAGCCGCAGGGTGATGAGCTGGCGGCTGAGGGTCAGGTGAGGTTCCGGCTGAGCGACAAGGAGTATCGGGAGAAAGCCGGGCTGATAGATGAGTTCCAGCGCTCTCACCGGGGTGCGACGAGCCGCATTCTCCTGTCGCGTGGCGACGATGTGCTGCTCGACGAGCTGGAGCGTGCCGGTTATTCGCTGGAACAGGCGGCTTATATCCAGCAAAATGCGAACGAAGGCGGCTCTGCCTTCTATGACCCGGAGAAAGATGCCGTGATTATTTTGAACTCTCGGTGTACACCGAAAGAATTAAATGGTTATCTTTGGCACGAGAACTTGCACCGGACTATCCGCAAGGTGATGGGCGGGGATGTGCAGCAGCGCATCAATGCCGTGGCTGACTGGATTAGAGGGCAGGAGAAGTATGCAAAGGTTGTGAAAGCGATAGAGAAATCTTATGCAGGTGCACCTGATTTCGTAATGAATGAGGAGGTTGCAGTTTTGTTTCTTGAAAACTTAATTTGTAATCATGGCGAGAAAGCTATCTATCAAATCTCCGACCGGATGCCTTCAGATGTACGAAGTGCAATTAGAGAACTAACAAATAGTGTGACGTATGGAAGAACAGGAGAAGAACAAGGAACGAGAACAGAGAATCGCGGAGAAATGGGAGTTTCACCAAAGATTCTTCCCGACGTACCCGTGGGAGAGGAATCTGTTTCAGTTCGACGAGGAGCTGGAAGAGGTACGGAAGATGGAGGAAGAGGAACAGAAACTGAAGAATCAGAAAACCGTGTGACGTATGGAAGAACAGGAAGAAGAATTGAAGAAGAGGTTCCACTTCATCTACGATTGGGAAGTGAAACGGTTCGCGAATCTGTTTCAGGACAACAAAGAGCTAGAACAGACACGGGAGAAGGAGGAAGAGGAACAGAAGCAGAAGAAACCGGCCTCGACGCAAGAATAAGGTGGTCGAAGGGCGGTCTCTCCTCCACTCCTTACCGCCGTGCGCTGGCTGCCCAGCAGTATGAGCACAGGATGGCGAGCGGCCTGTATCAGGCGCAGGAGGCGCTTCAGGACAGTATGCTGTCGCTGCGCGATGCGATGCTGGGCATCCTAAAGGCTGAGGGCAGCAAGACACGGTATATCGAGGATGTGGCGGGATTCGAGAACGCCTATCTGGGCGAGAACCGCCTGTCGTCGGTGAACCAGGCGGAATGTGAGCTGTTTGCCATGACGCTTTTCAACCCGCTGCTGGATGCAATCTCGAAGATTGCGAAGACGGAGCATGAGCAGAACCGGCTGCGCGAGTATATGATGGCCAAGCATGGCCTGGAGCGCAACGCGGTGATGCGTCAGAAGGAGCAGGAGAAACTGGAGGAGCTGGCCCGTGAGGCATTTGCCGCCTACAAGAAGGAGCATCCGAAGGGGAAGAAGGTGGAGGATGACTTCATGGACGAGCTGAAGAAGCGCGATTATGCCGGCCTGACGGGGCTGTTCATGGAGGATGACGTGGACAAGGCGGAGCAGCAGGCCCGCGAGCTGGTGGACCGCTATGAGAAGGCGCACGACACCCAGGAGCTGTGGGACCGTACGAACGCGGTGAACCAGGCTATCCTGAAGAAGCAGCTGGACGGCGGCTTGCTCTCGCAGGAGAGCTACGAGCAGATCAGCGGGATGTATGCGTACTATATTCCTCTGCGTGGATTCCAAGAGAAGACCAGCGACGAAGCTTATGCTTACCTGAACCATCCGGAGAGCGCGTTCAACGCGCCCATCCGCAAAGCTCACGGCCGTACGTCGGTGGCCGACGACCCGATAGCGACCATGCAGAGCATGGCGGAGAGTGGCATCATGCAAGCCAACCGCAATGTGCTGGTGAAGCAGAAGTTCCTGAACTTTGCGATGAACCATCCGAGCGACTTGGTGAGCGTGAGCGACCTGTGGATTGCCTACGATGAGGTGAAGGACGAGTGGGTGCCGCAGTTCCCGGGCAACATCGGCGAGGATGATTCGGCCGAGGAGGTGAGCCGCAAGCTGGAGGCTTTCGAGGAGCAGATGAAGAAGCTGGCCGAGGCGGATCCGGACAAGTACAAGCATGGCAAGGAGACGGTGAACATCCCCTACCGGGTGGTCAACGAGCAGGGGAAACGGCAGCATCAGGTGGTGGTGAAGCGTGGCGGTCGCGACTATGTGGTGACGGTGAACGGCAATCCGCGTCTGGCGCAGGCGCTGAACGGTGAGAGCAACCCGGACAATGACCTGACGGGGTCCATCGGCAAGGTGCTGAACGCTGTGGATAAGGTGAACCGCCGGATGAGTGTGTACTACACGACGATGAACCCGAACTTCATGGTGTCGAACTTCATGCGCGACATGCTGTATTCCGGTTCGATGGTGCTGGTGAAGGAGAAGCCGGGGTATGCGCTGAAGTTTTACAAGAACTATGCCAAGTCGAACCCGAAGATGATGTTCAGCCTGCTGCATAAGTTCCGCAGCGGGAAGCTGGACGATAGCATCCCGGTGGAGCGGGAGTTCAAGGAGTTCATCCTGAACGGCGGTGAGACGGGCTATGCGGTGCTGACGAAGATGGAGGAGCGCAAGAAGAAGGTGGCGAAGGAGCTGGCCAAGAGGGGTGCTACCATCCCGGTGGGCTTGGCTATGGACTATCTGGGCGACTATCTGGGCGACGTGAACCGCTCGGTAGAGCTGTGTGCGAGGTTTGCTGCTTACCGCACTTCGCGTTCGATGGGCCGCTCGGTGAGCCGCAGCATCTATGACGCGAAGGAGATTACGGTGAACTTCAACAAGAAGGGCAGCGGGTCGAAGTTCATGGATGCGAACGGCCAGACGGTGCTGGGCAACCTGGCGGGCTTCCTGAGCGACGTGGGGCGACACTCGTATGTGTTCTGGAACGCGGGCGTGCAGGGCACGTTCGGCAACTTTGGCAAGCAGGTGATTCGCCACCCGGCGAAGAGCCTGACGGTGATGGCTACGATGTTCACCTTAGGTGCTATCATAGCCGGCACGGCGGGCGACGACGACGAGGAGGAGGAGGGCAAGCTGGGGTACTACGACATCCCGGAGAGCATCCGCCGGAGCCACATCGTGCTGCCTGCGGGCAAGGATTTCTTCGTCCGGATAGCGCTGCCTGTGGAGTATCGCACGTTCTACGGTCTGGGTGAGCTGATGATGAGTGTGGTGGGTGGCCATGAGCACAAGGATGGCGCGGAGCTGGCTATGGCTGTGGCCGGTCAGCTGTCGCAGCTGCTTCCGATGAATGTGCTGGAGGGTGGCCAATTCTTCGGCAACCTGCCTCCTTCTGCGGCGCGTCCTCTGGTGGATGCCTACTTGCTGAACCGCAGCTGGACGGGGTTGCCTATCTCGAAGGATACGCCTTTCAACCAGTATGAGCCGGAGTGGCAGCGTGTGTACAAGAACACGAACAGCCAGCTGGTGGCGCTGAGCCGCTGGGCAAACGAGGCTACGGGCGGCGGCGACCACGAGAAGGGCATGATTGACTTCAACCCGGCGAAGGTGGAGTATCTGCTGAAGCAGTACTTCGGCGGTGTGGCTACGTTCATGGACCAGCTGGTGAAGTCGGGCGAGATGGTGCTGGGCGACCGGGAGGCTTCGACCTCGGAGATTCCCTTGGTGAACCGCTTGGTGCTGAGCCCTGACGAGCGGACGCGGTTCCGTCAGGTGAACAGCTTGTACTATGAGTATAAGGATGAGCGCGACGAGACCCGGTATCGCCTACGCCGGTATGAGGAGGATATGGAGAACGGCCGCGGTGACTACAGCGACCGCATCGAGGAGATCACGGAGTCGCCGGAGTATCGTCGTATGATGATTTTCGACGGGTATGAGCCTTATATCCGCGAGCTGGACAAGATGAAGAAGGAGACGGCTGACCAGGGCTTGATTGATGAGCTGACGGAGCAGCAGAATGAGTTGAAGCAGCGGATGGTGAAGGAGATGAGGGAAATTGATAATTAAAAATTAAAAATTAAAAATGGGGCGGTGCAGTGGATCATTGCATCGCCCCAATTTCCCCGCTTGGGTGATTGTGCGGACACATAGGTCCGCCCCTACGGGTGGTGGGGGGTGGGGCAGAGGTTGGCGAGCCACTTCTTGCCGGACTTGGTATTCATACAAGCCAAAAAGCAGCCTCCTAACACGGTACAAATAATGTATAAGACAGTCAATGCGTCCATAAAAACCTCCTACTTTAGAATATCGTTGGCAATTTTTGAAAATATAATGGTCGAAGCAATTCCGAACAGCGGCTTCAGCATATCGTATTCGATGAGTCCCGTCACCGAGCTGTATGATATGACGTATCCTACTACGAGACCTCCAAAACAAAGTTTGGCCAAATCGTAAAAGAATCCGGCCAGCTTCTCGCGCCTTGTCTTGTCCCGCTCCTTGCGCTCCTGGCGCTGTTCTATCTGCTTGGTATAGGTTCCCATCGGTGAGGCGGAATAGAGGTTGGCGAGACAGTTCTTGCCAGACTTGGTGAAGGTCCATAGATAGATTCCCCCCACTATGATGATGCCTACTGCATAAACAAATACGATTACATCCATATCACTTCAGAATTTCTCGTGTGCAAATATAACGATTATATCCATAGGTTGTGCGGCGATGGGCGGTTTTTCGCCGTTATTCGTGGTTATTTGACGTTATCGCCTGTCATACGGAGGCTTCGGAGACGGTGCGCAGGCGCCGGTTGCCTGAGTCCTGGCGGGTGGGTGCCGGCAGCGGCCAGTGGTAGCAGACGTATATGAGTATGGCGGTGGCCATGACGAGGTCGTCGTGGCATCCTTCGACGGCTCCCATCTCGCGTCCGTTCTCCTTGAGTTCGTAGGTCTGCATCTCGAGGGTTGTGGGCAGGCTCCGCTCGAGGTAGAGGGAGTCGCGCAGGCAGGCTTTGAGGTGGTTGATGATGGTGGTCTTGCTGCGCGGGTTGGTGTGGAATCCGTAGCGCAGGGGCATTCCTTGTCGTATCTGTTCGGGCGAAGTGCGGGAATAGAGGTTATCGTAGTGGTCGGCTATCTCGTCGAGCACGTACTCGAAGTTGTCGCCTTCAGTTCCTTCGGTTTCGAGGGTGTTGCTCTCTACGACGAGCAGGGCGTTGCCGTAGGCAGTGGCTGCTTGTGCGGCTTTCCAGATGAGCAGGTCGTGTTCGATGTGCCCTCGCCACTCGGCCACGACCTCGGGCACGCCTTGGGGTTCGAGCATGGGGAGGCGGTCGGCTACCTTGATGACGGAGTAGTCGGCTGCTTCGGAGGTGCCTCCGATGTCTACGGAGACGATGTATCGGTCGCGGTGTCGGTGTGTGGTGTTGTCGGGCAGTTGCCAGATGTGCCACAGGTTGTCGTAGGTGCCTTCGGGGTTGGAGGGTTCGAAGCGTATGGAGGCGAATGCTTGTGCTCCCTTTGGCGCGAGGGCCAAGACGTCGCCGGAGGTGGTGGGGGGCAGGAAGGTGCGACGCGCGTTGGCGATGTATCGCCGTGGGAAGAGGATGCGTCCGGAGCTTTGGAAGGCTTCTTCGGCATCGGAGGGGTATTCGGACTTCATGCGCCACTCGTCCTGCATTTCGAGTGCCTTGCTGCGGTACCAGGCGATGGCTTCGAGCGTGGCTCCGATGGAGAAGAGCCATTCTTCGTACTCGGTGAGCGAGTGGATGAATGGGATGTATTGCTTGGGTTCGATGTAGAGGCTGTTCTTGTCGTCAGTGAACCAGGGTATGAATACGGGTGTGAAGTTGTTTTCTCCGTTGACGGCCTTGAGCCAGGTGCGGTGGAAGTAGTTGCCTACTCCTTTAGCCGTGGACTCGAGGACTTTCATGGTGTAGGGTCCGGAGAGTATGGAGCCGAAGATGGACTGTACGAGGTCTTCGGGTTTCTTCCCTTTGGTGTCTCGCCACAGGCCTACTTCGGTAAGGTGTGCCATGGAGATGTCTTCGGAGCGTATGCTGTCGGGTTTTTCGGCGGAGCCTACGGAGTATCGTCCGTTGCCGTGGCTGATGATGCGTGTGTTCTGTGAGCCTTGGAATGGTGCGGTCTTGATGGGTGTGTATGAGGTGGCCCATAGCGGCATGTTGTCGATGGCTTTTTGGAGCATACCGGTGACGGTGCGTGATGCGGATTGCACGTGTCCGCAGATGGCGGAGTTCCAGTTGCTACGGTGGAAGAGCTGGAGCCATAGCATGTAGATTTGCGTGAGTGTGGATCCTCCCCACTGTCGTGACTTGCAGAGGATGATGTCGATGGGTTTGTCTGCAAGCCGTAGTTCCTCCATGCTTTTGAGGTAGATGCGTTGTGCCCTGTTGAGCAGGAACGGTATGTCCCTACCCTTTCCCTTGGCTGCGATGAGTATGCAGGCGTAGCAGAAGAACTCGAAGTCGTGCTTGATTCGTTCGGCTGAGAATGCAAGGTAGAGTTCGTTCTTGACTGTGTCGGTGAACGAGGTGTGCAGTCTCTCTTGCGCGAATCGTATGACTCCTCCTGGCTTTGTGAGCTCGGCGATGAATGGTGTCCGGCAGAAGGATTCGGGCAGGAAGAGTTCGTTCATATCGAATCCGTCGATACGGACTTTCTCTCTGGGTGTAGAGAATGAGCCTTGTCCGCTGACCGGGTCGTAGGTGGCTCTGATGTTGGCAAGGCGTTCTCTGTTCTGTTGTATGGTTTCTCTAACGGGCAGCATAGATTTTGTTTCCGAGCAGGGATGTGACAACGGCTGCTGCTGAGAATGCGTAGGCGTGCGCCTGCCAGTTGACGGATGAGGGCAGCAGTGCCGTCAGGATGATGCAGCATGAGACCATCAGGGCATTCTTCAGACTTGCTTTCCTTTCCTGCGTGGCTACGATGAGCCCCATCATGGCGCATACGATGCAGGATGCTCCACAAGTGGGCATTTGCTGTGCCGAGAGCGTGATGGAAATGATAGACACGAGCGCCGTGAGCGGGATTGAGATGTATGGATTGAGCCATCGTGTGTACCATCTGCTATACATGGCTATGAGCACGGAGTTGGAGAGCAGATGTAACAGGTTGAGGTGCAGTAGCTGTGCTGTGATGGCCGTCCACCATGGAGAGGATTGCGTCATCCCCCACCCTGTCAGGTCGGTATAACGGCTGACTGAATAGACTAATACAAGCAGGATGATGAGTGGCATGATTCAGAATTTGTTTTTAAGGCTTCTATACACGATACTCCTCATGGTGCTTCGATTGACGTACAGCGATGGGGCTGGCTGCTGGATAATCTTCTCGAGGATTTTGTACTGGGTGCCGTCTCCTCCGGCTTGTATGTATCGACGTAATATCTCCTGGTACATCATCAGTTTGTTTTGGTTGATTCCTTTTGGCTTGATTCCCCTTATCATAAGCGAGACCATGCGCCTTGCCGTATGGAACGATACGAAGAATCTGGGAGCCGGGTGGTCCATTAAAATGCAGATGGCCTCTTCTGTGGATAGCCGCGACAGCCCACAGCTATATGACTTGAGGATGTCGAAGAAAGCCTCACGGACAAATCTATCTCTTGATTTTCTCATTATACATTCCATACTTACAAGTTTTTAGCAAAGATAGCTAAAGTTTTGCTCTAATATGAAGAATGTGGCGTTTTTACATGATAATAGTTGTGATTTCGCACTTTGGATTCCGCCTTTTCTTCCTTTTTTTGTGGAAAATTATTTTTCGTGTCTATATGGAAGAAGAAGAGAAAAAAGAGATGCAGGATGCTGCCCCGGCTCCAGAGAAGAGCAACAGGGAGAAGCTCCGCGAGCTGCTTGCCGGTGAGATAGACGGCTACAACGGTGACGACGATGAGGTATCATCGTCTCAGCTGATGGACTACATCAACCGTGGAAAGGAACAGCGTAAGGCGTTTTCAGACGTTCTGACCTCTGATCCTCGGCTGGCTCAGGTATTTTCGGACGTGGCTTCAAAGAAGCGAGGTGCCGGTGCGGCTTTTGCCCGCTACTTCGGCAAGGATCTGGTGAACGCTGAGGAAGGCAGTCCGGAGTATGAGGAGATTGCCAAGGCCGAGGAGGAGCGGAAGGATGAAATGGAGCGCTTGCTTGCCTCGGAGAAGTCGTACAAGGAGAATGTGGCGAAGAGTCTGCCTATCCTGACGAAGCTGTGCGAGGAGAAGGGCATCGACCCTGAGCAGTACATGGACGATGTGTGGAAGAAGGTGATTGAGCCGATGGTGCTGGGCAACCTGCACGAGCCGTTCCAGCTGTTGACGAACGGGTTCAACCACGACAAGGATGTGGAGGATGCGATGGCTGCTGGCGAGGTGAAGGGCCGCAACACAAACATCAACCGTATGCGTGAGGATAGAGGCGACGGTATGCCGAAGGGCATGACGAGCTCGGTTCCTCCTCAGAAATCGAAGAAGAGCGGGAATCCGTTGCTTGAAGCGGCCATGAAGGCGTAATTGAGCTACGAGTCATGCTTGCGTGTCAGCCCATACGGGAGCGTTGAATGAAAACTAAAAAGAATAATAACCCAACAAAAACAATGTTTATGGAGAATTTACTGAAATTTGCGAAGAGAGAGAAATGGGGCATCCTCAGTGTGTTGATGACCCTTGTGTGTCTGTTTGTAGGCGGCGGTTATCTGATGGCTGACGCTACCGTAGCTGTGGGAGGCGATGTTGCTTCTGCTGCCGGAGGCGCTGCCGGTTTTCCTACTCAGGAGCCCGGACAGCCTACGACCGTGACCGGCGCTGCCGAAGCTACCGGCGGTGTAGGTGGCGAAGGGTTGATCCAGCCTGATATTGACGAAGAGATCTTCTTGATTGGCACGGATGAGACCGTATTGGATGGTATCATGCGTAAGGCGAAGAAGAAGATGAAGACTACGGGCATGGAGGTGGACCACTACCTGATTGATGAACGCAAGTCGTTCACTACGGTGTCGAAGGATTACAGTGCGGCTCAGGAGGAGCAGGCTGTGATTGAGGTTCCGACGGCTGACCGTGCGATGTTCCAGGACTATGGTACGGTGATTGTAAAGGGCGTGAACGGCTATTCGGAGGATGGCAAGTCGCCCATCGAGGGTTCTGACCTGATGTTGTTCATCGTAGGCAAGGATTCGTCGAAGAATCCGATTGTGCGTGCGGTGAACGGCCCGAAGACGAACACGACGGACGAGTTCTGCACGCTCCCTGCCATTCCGAAAGGCACGAAGCTCATCTTCCTGGCCAATGCTTGTGCGGAGACTCAGAAGTATGTGGCTCCGAACATGGTAACTCCCACTCCTAAGCGTGTGTACCTTCAGAAGATGATTCTGAACCAGATTGTGTCGGACTACTTCGACGCCCAGCGCAAGCGCATCCCCTTTGCGGAAGCGACCATTGCGGAGGCTATCGTGAAGCAGTTCCGCCGCGAGTGCAACCGCACGCTGTGGGTTGGCCGCAAGTCGAAGTTCAAGGTGGACCGCGGCGAGGTGGGCGTACAGTATGTGTACACCACGGAGGGCATTCGCTGGCAGTTTGTCCGTCAGTATGACCACATGGGCAAGTGGACGTTTGAGGAGATCATCGCCTTGGCCAAGATGAAGTTCACGGGTCAGAACTGCTCGAAGTCGGCCATCTGGCTGATGGGCAAGAACTGCTTGGAGAACATCCAGAACATCGACTTCACGAAGCACAAGGACATCACGATGACGAAGTCTGAGATTTGGGGCTTTGCCGTGACTCAGCTCCACACGGTGTTCGGTGACTTCTACCTGAAGCATGAACCTACGCTGGACGTGCTGGGCTACGAGAACAGCGGTGGTATCATCGACACGGAGGGCCTGGTGCGCTACTACATGAAGAACGAGGAACAGAGCTCTGACCGCGTGGAGGGCGAAGAGGCTACGAGAAAGTGCATCATCTCGACCAACGCGCTGGCTCTGAAGGGTACTTCGCACATCTGGGTGAACGGTGAAGAGGGTGCCTCTGACCTGCCCGGTGGCGTGGTCATCAAGCCTTGGGCTGACGCTGTGAGCGCTCCTGAGAATCCTGCCCTGAACAGTGTCTATCTGTTGAGCGTGGATTGCGCCGGCATCAGCGGGTCGAAGTCCGGTGAGCTGTACCAGTGGAACGGCACTGCCTGGGCGAAGTATGACGGCACGATCTACGTGAAGGGAGAATAAATCGTTCCAGCTGCTTAGCTACGAGTGATAAGCCGTTCCTTGTGTGGGCGGACGGACATATAGGCCGCCCCTACGGGAACGGCAGCTTGTAGCTGAAAATCTACTAATCATAATAATCAGAAGCGATGAAGTTATACAAGAAGAAATACGGTGTTTTCGGACTGTTGGAGTATCATGCGGTTCTTCCGTTGGGCGGTGGCAGCGTTCGCGTTGACTTCCAGCATGGGAGCATCAATACGCGCGGCGTGGAACCTGCTACGTTCACAACAGAAAATCAGATTGTGCAGAAGCTCATTGAGGATTCTGACAAGTTCAAGTCCGGGCGTATCAAGCTCATCGAGAAGATTGTCATCGGTGAGGCGAAGGAGGAGAGTGCATCCGTTTCGAAGGAGGAGAGTGCATCCGTTGCGAAGGAGCCTGAAGTGGCGTCTTATCCCGACGTGAAGAACTCTCAGATGGCCAAGGAGGTGCTGATGGGAGAACCTTACGGTCTGACGTTGTCCGACCTTCCCCACAAGGAGGCTATTCTGGAACAGGCAGAACGCCTGCATGTGTCATTCCCCAACTGGAAGTAGTCTATGACCCAAGCAGAGATAGTAGCCAAGACGCTGGTGATACTGAACGAGGCCGGAGGTGACACGGAGCTTTCGCTCCTGTCGGAAGATACGCTTCGGGTGAGCGACTACATTGAAAAGTCCATCGCCGAGGCGGTCCGCCTTGTGCAGTCGCTATCGGAGAACCGATGCGTGAATCCGAAGAACGGTGCAAGCGACGCAACTCTGAAGATAGACGATAAGGGTGGCTATGCTACGATTTCTGTGCCGGACGGATTCGTGTCACTGATAGGCATACAGCTGAAGAGTTGGAAGGCCGTATGCGTGAGCGCTGATACGATGGATTCGGAAGCCTATTTGCGTCAGTGCAACCCTTACACCCGCTCTGGTGTGAATCATCCGGTATGTATCTACGGGTATGGAAGTGAAGGAGAGAAGCAGCTGTTTCTCTACCCCGGCGCGAAGGATGACAAGCTTTTGATGTTCGTGTACGAGTCTGACTATTCGAGTTCTGACAACTTGCCTGATGATATTTCGCTGGCCGTATGCTATATGACTGCGAGCGTGGTCTATACGATTTTTGAGAACAAGTCCGCTGCCGAGGCTATGCAGCAAATGGCGGTGGCCTGCTTATCGAAGAAGTAATGCCTTACTACATTGATGAAGAACATAGCGACATTATCTTTGAGGTAAACGGTGAGAACGTTGCTTTCAAGGAGAGTAATCCAGGCCCCGGGAGCGGGTCCGGAGAGATGCCTATGTATGTCATCAAGGAGAAGGACGGAACTATTCCTTCAGACAATAACCTATTTTCGTCGCTGAGAATCCTCTACGAGATAGAACGAGCTACGGAGGGGCTTGGCGATGCTACACAAGAAGAGATTGCCCAGGCTATCGAGCAGGCCAAGCAATACACCGACACCCAAGTAGAGGCAGGCGTTCAGCTGGCCGTCGAGACAGCCGTCGCGCAATCCAATGCCTATACCGACATCCAGATAGAAGCTGTGCGTAGCGAGATAGGCAACCTCGACGACAAGTATCTCCGAAAGGACATACCCGATACGGCACAGGGGCACATCACCTTCGTTCAAGGTGTGACGGCACAGAGCCACTCCACCTTCGAGGAGGGTATCACGG
>CAMGAL010000004.1 GCA_946007445.1 uncultured Mediterranea sp. | reverse complement strand
ATATCTTATATTGCACCCAAAAGAGTACAATTATATTTCTTGTTGCTTACATTTCGACGATAGACATGGCAAAAATACTAATTAAATCTGCCAATTATAACAGGAGACAATCCTTTTTCTCAAAGGATAAGGGGGGCGATTTCCGTTAATAAGTCTGTGGAGAGCTCAAATTATGTTATAAAACATATTTTTCTGGGCAAATCATTTGCAGATATGCCGGAAAGCCGTACCTTTGCAGTGTGTTTTTCATAGTATTAGATTTAAGGTTAACAAAGGTTGGAGTACAGCGGTACTCCTTTTTTTTTGCCCATAAGGCAAGGTGAAAACCACGGATTCACACGGATGATGCGGATTCACACAGATGATACGGATTAACACAGATTCTATTACGTCCGTGCCTTCTGCGTTCTATGAGGTAGTTAGCCGGTAGGGGCAGACCTATGTGTCTGCCCGAATACGCAACGCAATGGCAATCAGGGCAGACACGCAGGTCTGCTCCTTCGGGACAAACGAACAGGATTGTCAATCACTCCAAATATCGTATGAGCCACTTTTACTGCAACTTCATGAAAGGCAGGGGGTTGCCGCTGGTAGAAAGAGGCAACTTGCCGTCCCACTTCTCCACAGCCTTGAGCTGGATGAGCTCGGGCGTGATGCTCTGCTGCAAGATGCGGTTCGCGTCGGCCTTGCCTTTGGCAGCTGCCACCACCTTCTCAGCCTCGGCAATGGCCGCCTTCTTCTCGTTCTCCACCTTCAGGGCATTCTGCACGGCGGTATTCTTGGCGTCGATGGCAGCCTGCAACACATCGTTGGGCTTCACGGACGACTGGATGTTGGTGAAGGTGAAACCACGCTTGCTGAGGCGCTCTTTCAGCAGCTCCTCCACCTCCTTCTCGAAGGCAGGGCGGTTGTTGATGAGCGAGTCGGTCTCGTAGAGTCCGGCCACGTCCTTGTAGGCATTCTTCACCTCGGTGAGGATGACGCTCTGCTCCAGTTCGACTGTGGTCTTGCGGTAGCGCAGGAAGACAATCTTGGCATTCTCGCGCTCGATGTAGTACTCGATGGTGGGGTCGGTCTTGAAGATGGTGCCCTTCTTGTCCTGGATGTCGAAAGGTTCATAGTCCACAATCTGGGCAAAGGCCGGATACTCGAACAGCTGCTTGGCAAAGCGGTTGTACATCACCCAGCCGGTCTCTACCTTGGCATCGTCCACTCCACGCTCGCTGCCGGCCAGGTTGACAATGATGCCTGTCTGGCCTGAGTCGATACGTTCGATGGCAAACATGGCGATGAAACACACAAACACGGTAATGAGCAGCACACCGGCCGCACCGATTTTCACTGTAGCATTTTTGGTTGACATGACTTTGAGTTGTTGAGTTATTAAGTTTTTGAGTTGTTGAGTTGTTGAGTTGACGAGGATGAACACAGAGACACGGAGAAATTTTTAGTGATTCATTTTCATTTGACGAAGCACCAACAGGCTCTCCGGCCCCATGTTGCAGAGCAAATCGATGATACTGAGGTCGGGCAGGAAGCCGAGTCGGGTGGCAAATACCTGGTAGTAGTCCACCGGCCGATAGTGGGGAAGCGACAGGTGAAGGTCGCGCTTGGGATGGATGGCTTCGCGCAGATCGAGGAGATCGCCATCAGCATCGGTAGCCGACAGGTATTGCTCGCTGCGCTCCACCCTCGGCTCGAAGTCTATCAGGCTGCATACCAGCGATTGCAACGCCTCGTTGTAGTCCATCAGGTAATCGTAGCGCTGCTCATAGAAGGGGCGGAAATCGTCGCGATAGTACTCCCAAAAGGGCGACTGCCCGTAAGCCGACTCCAAGGCATTCCAGTGCAGGTGGCGCCAGTTGCCGTGGTCGGAGATGCGGATGTCGCGCATGGGACACTTGGGCGTATCGGGCTTCACGATGGGAACAGTCAAGGCGAGCGGTCCGTCGGGGCCGGCAATGGTGCAGCGGTTGCGGTAGGTCTGCTTCATGTAGTGGTCGTGCTGCTCCGTCACCACGCGGTCAGCATGAAGCAGGCAGGCGTAGTAGGAGACAGGGGCCAGATAGGCGGAAGAGAGATAGACCGTCATAAGGAAGTATGGTTAATCAGTTAGAAGGGATGTCGCTGCCCCAAGCGGAAGGCACGTCCGATGAAATGGTCTTTGGGCACCAAGCCGAAGCGCCGGGAGTCGGTGGTATTGGCCGCATTGTCGGTCACTACCCAATGGTAATCCTTGCTGAAGCGACAGTGGCTCACGGGCTTTCCGTCCAGCAAGAGCGAATCGCCTCGCCGGGCGGCCTTCCGATGCTCGTGGAGCCGCAGGGGGTTGCAGAGCTGGACCACATTCCACGGATGCACCTCGACGGGCACTCCCCGACGGGGCACCACCAGCGGATGCAAAGGCAGAGCCTGGCCGGCGTGCCACGGCTGCAACCACTGTCCATCGGTCGAGGCCTGCTGCAGCAGGTAGTACTCGTAGCGGCTGAAGCTGCGCAGCAGATGGAGCGAATCGAGCGGCCAAGCCGCATCGGTCGTGATGGCCAACCGCCGCAAGAGGGTGTCCAGCACGGCTTGCTGCCTCCGCGGATAGCGGTAGAGCGACTTGGCGTCGGGTCCTTGCCACTGCGGGCGGTGCACCACAAAGAGCGAATCGACCCAGAGCGTGTCGCCCGGCAGGCCGATGCAGCGCCCTATGTAGGTCTCGCGACGGCTGATGAGCGGTTCCTTGTGGTTGGCAGGATTGTTGAACACCACCACGTCGCCACGCCCCACCGGCCTCTCCCGCCAGCGCCGGTAGCCCCACCAAGCCATGCCCGGCAGGCGCAGTCCGTAGCTCCACTTGTTCACCAGGATGCGTTCGCCTTGGCGCAAGGTGTTCTCCATGCCCGTCGAAGGGATGAGGCAGGAGGTGACTGCACACCCCCTGAGCAGCAGCACAAGCAGCACCGTTGCCAGCAGCAGGAGCAGTATGTAGAGCAGGCGACGCATTTAGTGGATGTCATCTACCCATTTGAAGAGGCGGTTCCAGCGGATCTTGCCATCCAGCCAGCCGCGGTCTTTGTCCAGCGAGAGCCAGACAAGGATGGGCTTGCCCACCACATGGTCTTCAGGCACAAAGCCCCAGTAGCGCGAGTCGGCAGAGTTGTGGCGGTTGTCGCCCATCATCCAGTAGTAGTCCATCTGGAAGGTGTAGCTATCCGCTTTCTCGCCGTTGATATAGATTTCACTCCCTTTCACCTCCAGGCTGTTGCCCTCGTAGGCGCGGATGCAGCGCTCGTAGAGAGGCAGGTTGGCCAGGGTCAAGTCGATGGTGGCGCCCCGACGAGGAATCCAGATGGGGCCATAGTCGTTGCGCGTCCAGCCTGTATGCATGTTGAGGGGATAGAGGTCGCCACTATACTCCTCCGGCTCCATCACGATGTGGCTCACCAGCTTCTTGTTGCCGGCTAGGGCCAGATGCATCTGCTGGGTGAGCGGCAGGTGATAGACCGGCGCCAGACGGCCTTGGTCGTCGCGATGCGTCAGACCCAAGTCGATGAGGCCCGGCTCCCAGGCAGGGTCGCCGGTCATGAGCATCTGGTCGTCCTGACTGATGCCCAACTCACGGAACATGGACTCCGGAATCAGCGGCCCGGTGGTCTGCACGAAGTAGTTGAGCTGCATCTCCTTGGGGCTTTGGGTCAGCTTGCCGTTGATGTACACCTGGGTGTCACGGATTTGCAGCGTGTCGCCCGGCAGGCCGATGCAGCGCTTCACGTAGTTCTCGCGGCGGTCCACAGGGCGGGTCACCACGCGGCCATACACCTGCGGATTGCTCAGGATGAGGTTGCGTCCGGCGTTGTAGTAGAGGTCATAGACGGCCCGCTGCTGGTCCAGCGGAAGGCTGTCGAGGTTCAGCGTCCTGGGGTAGACCCTGTGCCCCTCGCGATAGGCCAGCGAATAGAAGTCCTCGGCCTGGCGGTTGAGGGCCACGGTGTCGCCTGCAGGGAAGTTGAACACCACGATGTCGCCCCGCTTCACCTCTCCCAGTCCGGCCACGCGCTTGTACTTCCACTGCGGCCACTCGATGTAGGACTTGCAGTTGAGGATGGGCAGCGTGTGCTGCGTCAAGGGCATGGAGAGGGGCGTGTTGGGCACTCGGGGACCGTAGCTCATCTTGCTCACGTAGAGAAAATCACCCACCAGGAGCGACTTCTCCAAGGAGGAGGAGGGAATCTGGTAGTTCTGGAAGATGTAGAGGTTGACAAAATAGACCGCCACCAGGGCAAAGACGATGGCATCCACCCAGCTCATCACACCACGCACCATGGCATTCTTGGCGGTACGCCACCAGCCCCAGTTGATCTTCCGGCTGATGTAGGCATCGTAGATGAAAGGCAGCACCAACAAGCCCCACCAGCTCTGCACCCACACGAGGAAGGCCAGGTAGAGCACGGTCACTATCGCAAACTTAATCCAATTCTTTTTCATTTGCTAAACTGTTTATTTTCAATCAGAATGGGAACAAATCCTTCATGCCGAGGAAACCCTCGTGTTGCGCGGTGAACTCGGCTGCCAGCACAGCCCCCAGGGCAAAGCCACTGCGGTTCTTGGCATCGTGGGTGATGACGATGCTGTCTGCCTCGCTCTCGTAGCGGATGGTGTGGATGCCCGGCACCTCACCCTCGCGTACGGCACTGATGGGCAGCTCGTCCGGCCGGCACTCCGTGGTGCCGCTCACACTGCCGTCGGGGGACTGCAGGGTGCCCTTCACCCACTGCGTCTTGCGGTCCAGCCGAGCCAGAATGTCCTCAGCCAGGGTGATGGCCGTTCCGCTCGGAGCATCGAGCTTGTGGATGTGGTGCGTCTCCGTCATCTGCACGTCGTAGCCGGGGAAGCGGTTCATGATGCCTGCCAGGTAGCGGTTCACCGCCGAGAAGATGGCCACACCCAGGCTGAAGTTGCTGCTCCAGAAGAGCGTCTTCCCCTGCTCGCGGCAGAGGCGCTGCATCTCCTCACCATGCTCACCCATCCAGCCGGTGCTGCCCGACACCACCTTCACCCCGGCCTCGAAGGCCTTCAGGCAGTTGCCGTAAGCCGTGGTGGGACTGGTGAACTCGATGGCCACATCGGCCTGGCGAAAGGACTCGCCGGCCAGTTCCTCCTGGTTGTTCACATCAACGATGCAGACTATCTCGTGTCCGCGACTCCGGGCAATGCGTTCTATCTCCTTGCCCATCTTTCCATAACCTATCAATGCTATTTTCATGCTTTCTTTGGCTTGAATGAAACTTTTTCTTTGCTATTTTAGACGCAAAGATAGGATTTTTCTTACATTTGCCCTCAGCATTAACGACTAATTAACAATGGAAGAGCTGCTACACTACGTCTGGAAGCACAAAGTGCTGCCTCTGGAGAATCTGACGACCACCGACGGAACCGCCGTGGAGGTCATCGACCCCGGCCTGCACAACCCCCATGCAGGGCCCGACTTCTTCAACGCCAAGCTCAAACTGGGCGGCACCATTTGGGTGGGCAACGTCGAGGTGCACCGCCTGGCCAGCGACTGGTTGCGCCACGGCCACCAGCACGACCCGGCCTACGACAACGTCATCCTGCACGTCGTGGAGCAAGCCGACGTTGCCATCTGCCGCACGGACGGAGAGCCCATTCCCCAGCTCGTGCTCACCTGCCCCGACTCCATCCGCCGTAACTACGACACACTGCGCACAGCCGATCTCTTTCCACCCTGCCACTCCATCCTTCCCACCCTGCCCCGCCTCACCGTCCATGCCTGGATGTCGGCCCTCACCATCGAACGCTTCGAGCGCAAGGCAGACGACATCCGCCAGCGCCTCGCCCGCTGTCAGAACCACTGGGAAGATGTCTTCTTCATCACCCTGGCCCGCAATTTCGGCTTCGGCCTCAACAGCGACGCCTTCGAAGCCTGGGCTTGGCGGCTCCCCCTACGTGCTGTGGACAAGCACCGCGACAACCTGCTGCAGGTGGAAGCCCTCTTCTACGGCACGGCCGGCCTGCTCGACCTCCCCTCGCCCACTCCGCCCGACCCCTACCTCTCCTCCCTGCAGCGCGAATACAGCTACCTCAGCCACAAGTTCTCGCTCACACCCCCTGCCGACAAGCCCCAGTGGCGCTTCCTGCGGCTGCGCCCCGGCGGTTTCCCCCATGTCCGCCTCGCCCAGTTGGCCTACCTCTACCACACGCGTCAGTCCCTCTTCTCGCGCATGATGGAGGCCCCCGACCTCGATGCCATCTACCACCTGCTCGACCTCCACACCTCCCCCTACTGGGAGGAGCACTACCGCTTCGGCACCCCCTCGCCTCGCCGCATCAAGTCGCTGGGCAAGAGCAGCCTGCGCCTCATCCTCATCAATACCGTCATCCCCTTCCTCTACACCTACGGCCTGCACAAGGCCACGCCCGCGCTCTGCGCCCGCGCCTCGCAGTGGCTGGAGTCGCTGCCTGCCGAAGACAACTCCATCCTGCGCCAGTGGAGCCAGGTGGGCATCGAGGCCCACAGCGCCGCCGACTCGCAAGCCATCCTCCAGCTGCACCGCACCTACTGCGAACGTCGCGACTGCCTCCGCTGCCGCTTCGGTTACGAATACTTGAAGAAAACCAATTTGCACTGAGTTTAGTGCAAATTATACGAGAAAATTGATATATCTTTTGGAGATATGTTCACTTCTTCCCCTTACCTGCCCAATAGAGTCCGCCTAGGATGAGCAGGGCGCCGAACATGGCCATGGGCGTCATCTGCTCGCCCAGCACGATGTAGCTGCATATCATCGTGAAGACGGGGTTGATGTAGATGTAGTTGGAGGCTTCCACGGTGCCCAACCGCTTGAGCACGACGTTCCACAACACGAAGCAGACCAACGAGGCCACTACACTGAGAAACAACACATTGCCCATCACTACGGGATGCAACAACCTATCCAGCGGAAATTGCCACGGGCTGCCCACAAAGAAAGGCAGGATGCCCAGCACCCCGTAGAAGAAGACCTTACGAGTGATGAAGAATGTGCTGTAGCGACCGGACACGCGGTTGATAATCAAGCTATAGAAAGCCCACATCCAGGCCGCCGAGAAAGAGAGCAGGTCGCCCAAAGGCTCGATGCGAAGCACAAAACTGCCGTTATAGACCACCATGGCCACGCCCAACAAGCCCAAAAGCGAACCGCCGAACAGCCTGTACGAAGGATGCCGACGCTCTGCCCACAGGGCCAAGATGGCAGTGAGCAAAGGAGCCGTACAGACAATGAACGACACGTTGGTGACCAGGGTCATGCCCACAGCGGTGTTTTCGGTCCAAAAATAGATGGAACCGCCCGTCAGACCGGCCAGCAACATCCACATCTCGTCGCGCCAGTTGTCGCACCACAGGCGTCGGGGCGACACCAGCCAGATTCCTACATAGGAAATCAGGAAGCGTATCAGGAAAATTTCCTTCGGGCTCATGCCATAGTCGAGCAGAATGCGTGTGGAGATGAAAGTTGTTCCCCAAAGGGACACAATGACGAAGGCCAGAAGATGATAGGACCAAGATGCAGATTTCATAATGGGATAAAATTTGGGCGCAAAGATAAGGCAAAACTGTCAATCGCATACTATTTCGTCAATAAATTCACCTTTGTCACTTAAATCAAGGCTCCGTTTGGGAGTTTATCCGTTTTTTCCTACATTTGCGCATCTGTTTAACCCTCTAACAAACATAATACCTAATGAAGAAAAACATGATTCTCTGGGCCTGCATCATCCTCTCACTGGCCTCTTGCACAACGGGACGAAGAGAGCTGACTGAAAAAGAGATGGGAGCCTATCTCTTCGTCTTCTTCAGTGACCCCACGCACAGCCTCTTTATGGCTACCAGCTACGACGGCTACACCTTCACGGCCGTCAACGAGGGACGACCCGTCATCGACGGCGACACCATTGCCGAGCAGCGGGGCATCCGCGACCCGCACATCACACGAGGACCCGACGGTGCTTTCTACCTGGCCATGACCGACCTGCACATCTTTGCCCAGCGCGAAAGACTACGCCCCACCCTCTGGGAACGCGACGGCGATGCCTATGGCTGGGGCAACAACCGCGGACTGGTGCTGATGAAGTCCACCGACCTCATACACTGGACTCGCAGCAACGTGCGCGTGGACCAAGCCTATCCCGAAACCTTCGGCAACATAGGCTGCGCCTGGGCTCCGGAAACCATCTACGACCCGCAGGAGGGGAAGATGATGATCTACTTCACCATGCGCATAGGCAACGGCAAGAGCCAGCTCTACTACGCCTACACCGACGACGACTTCACCCGCCTGGTGACAGAGCCTAAGCTACTCTTCGAATATCCCAAACCCGACGTACAGACCCTCGACGCAGACATCACGCCCCTGCCCGACGGACGCTACTGCATGATGTTCGTAGCCCAGGAGGGGAAGAGCGGCGTGAAGATAGCCCTCTCCGACTCCATCCACAGCGGCTACCAATTCGAAGAGCGCTGGATAGACTTCGAACCCCGCGCCTGCGAAGCTCCCAACGTATGGAAACGCATCGGCGAAGACAAATGGGTGGTGATGTACGACATTTTCAGCATCAATCCACATAACTTCGGCTTTGCCGAGACAACCGACTTTGTCCACTTCACCCACTTGGGACACTTCAACGAAGGGGTGATGAAGGCCGTCAACTTCCAGTCGCCCAAGCATGGCTCGGTCATCCAGATTACCCGCGCCGAAGCCCAGCGCCTCGAACAGTATTGGCAAGAGCAATCCTCCAAGCCGCGCAAGAGCCGCTTCTACCGCACCGACATCCCGCTGGACTCTATCCGCCTGAGCGACCCCTGCATCCTGGCCGACCCTCAAACCCACCTGTACTACATGAGCGGCACGAGCGGCCTGCTCTGGAAGAGTGCCGACCTGAAACGTTGGGAAGGTCCCTATGAGGTGGCCTACACCAACCCCTCGTCGTGGATGGGCAAGCATCCGCAAATCTGGGCAGCCGAGCTGCATCGCTACCACGACAAATACTACTACTTTGCCACCTTCACCAACGAAGCCATCCGCATAGACTCCGTACGAGGAAACGTCATCCCCCGACGCGCCAGCCACATCTTGGTGAGCGACAAGGCCGAAGGGCCCTACAAGCCGATGGCCGACCCCACCTACCTGCCTGCCGAGAAACCCACCCTCGACGGCACCTTCTGGGTAGACAGCGATGGCAAACCCTACATGGTCTATTGCTACGAATGGCTGCAGAACTGGAACGGAACCATCGAGAAAATCGAGCTGAAGCCCGACCTCAGCGGCTCCGTCGGCGAAGGTCGTCTGCTCTTCAAGGCCAGCGACTCACCCTGGAGCCGGGAGATGCAAGATGGCAAAGAGACCTTCAACAAAGTGACCGACGGCCCCTGGCTCTTCCGTACCGGCACCGGCCGCCTGGGCATGATATGGACCAGCTGGGTCTATCGCGACTACACGCAAGGAGTGGCCTATTCGGAGAGTGGTACCCTGGATGGTCCCTGGGTACAGGAGCCTCAGCCCATCACCCCTCCCAACTATGGCCACGGCATGATGTTCCAGACCTTCGAGGGAGAATGGCTCCTCTCTGCCCATAGCCACAAGGAGGTCAACGGACGCTATGTCCGCATCCCGCACCTCTTCAAGGTGGACCTCTCGGGCGACAAACTGGTGGTGACCGGAGAATGGAAATAGGTTAATGGTAAATGAAGTAGAAACCACAGATTTTCACAGATAAAACGGATGATATAAAATAGTATTTTTTCATAAATGTATCAATTGTAATATGGTAAAAAAATTCCTATCAACTCTGACCTTAGCCATGACGTTGTGTACCGGCAGTGCAAAAGCCGCCAACCCGGTAGAAGACCAATGTGTGGCTTACCTCTTTACCTACTTCACCGGCAACCACATCAGTCAGGAGGCCGTGTGCTACGCCGTCAGCATGGATGGCTACAGCTACTGGGCCCTCAACGACAACAAGCCGGTGATTGACTCGAAAGTCATCAGCTCCACCGGTGGCGTGCGCGACCCCCACATCCTGCGCTGCGAAGACGGCAAGACCTTCTACATGGTGCTGACCGACATGGTGTCGGACAACGGTTGGTCGTCCAATCGCGCCATGGTGCTGCTCAAGTCGACCGACCTCATCCACTGGAGCCACTCGGTAGTCAATATGCAGAAGCGATACGCCGGACAGGAGAAACTGAAGCGCGTGTGGGCCCCGCAGACCATCTACGATGCCGAAGCCGGCAAATACATGATATACTGGTCGATGCTGCATGGCGACGGACAGGACATCATCTACTATGCCTACGCCAACGACGACTTCACCGACCTGGTGGGAGAGCCTCAGCCACTCTTCCTGCCCCAGAACGGCAAGTCGTGCATCGACGGCGACATCGTCTTCAAGGACGGCATCTACCACCTCTTCTACAAGACCGAAGGCCATGGAAACGGCATCAAGGTAGCCACCACGCGCTCGCTGACCTCGGGCCAATGGGAGGAGCAATCCGACTACAAGCAGCAGACCAAGGATGCCGTAGAGGGTGCCGGCACCTTCAAGCTCATCGGCCAGGACAAATACATCCTGATGTACGATGTCTACATGAAGGGAGCCTACCAGTTCACCGAAACCACCGACCTGAAGCACTTCAAGGTGATAGACCAGCAGGTGAAGATGAACTTCCATCCCCGCCACGGCACCATCATTCCCATTACCCGTGCCGAACTGAAGCGCATCACCGACCGCTGGGGTCTGCCCAAGGAGCTGGGCCAGCTGCCACAGAACCCCATCCTGCCGGGCTTCCATGCCGATCCTGAGGTGCTCTACTCCAAGCAGACAGGCCGCTACTACATCTACTCCACCACCGACGGCCAGCCCGGCTGGGGCGGATGGTACTTCACCGTCTACTCCTCGGCCGACCTGCGCGAGTGGAAAGAGGAAGGCGTGATGCTCGACGCCCGCTCCACGCAAGTAAGCTGGGCCAACGGCAACACGTGGGCACCCTGCATCGAAGAGAAACTCATCGACGGCAAATACAAGTACTTCTTCTACTACAGTGCCAACCCCCTGGACAACAGCGGCAAGCAGATTGGTGTAGCTATTGCCGACCACCCCGCTGGCCCCTTCAAGGACCTGGGTCACCCCATCATCACCGAGTCGCCGGCAGGTCGCGGACAGCAGATTGACGTCGATGTCTTCACCGACCCCGTATCGGGCAAGCCCTACCTCTACTGGGGCAACGGCTACATGGCCGGAGCCGAACTGAACAGCGACATGGTGAGCTTGAAGAAGAACACCATCAGCGTGATGACCCCCAAGGGTGGCACCCTGCAGGACTACGCCTACCGCGAGGCTCCCTATGTCTTCTATCGCAAGGGGCTCTACTACTTCCTCTGGTCGGTGGACGACACCGGTTCGCCCAACTACCACGTGGCCTACGGCACTTCGACCTCGCCCTTGGGCCCCATCCAGGTGGCCAAAGACCCCATCGTGCTGATTCAAGACCCCAAGCAAGAGATATACGGCCCTGCCCACAACTCCGTGCTTCGCATCCCCGGCACCGACGAGTGGTACATCGTCTATCATCGCATCAACAAGCACTACCTGCAGCGTGACAAAGGCCCCGGCTGGCATCGCGAAGTCTGCATAGACCGCATGGAATTCAATGACGACGGCACCATCCGCCGCGTCGTACCCAGCAAGTAATCAGCTCATCCGACAGGGATATTTTCCAAAAAGGTTGTCGTAGTAACCGAAAACAGGCAAAAATCGGTTACTGCGATAACCTTTTTTGGTTCACCCCACTTTTAGCACCCCTATACGATACCCGCTCCGTACCTCCTTCGCTTCTCTTTCGCTCAGGCTTCGCTGTATAGGATGCGGAGAAATAGCGGAGTTGAAAGAGGGTTGATACGGCACAGATACAACATAACGGGTTATCCACAGGTTTTACACAGCTATTCACATGGTTTTCCACAACCTTTTCAACCATTGGTGGATAAACAGAAGAGAGGCTGTCTAAAAGAATAAAGTGAAAGTAATGGTTATCTGAAAATAAAGCCGTAAATTTGCGCGCTATTCACAGTCTATTGACAAATAATAACCGCTCTATCAACGGAGTTATCAACAGAATAATAATAACTAAAACCGATATACCTGTATGGAATACAATTTCAGGGAGATTGAAAAGAAATGGCAGAAACGGTGGGTAGAACAAAAGACCTACCAAGTGACGGAAGACAAGAACCGGCCGAAGTACTACGTGCTCAACATGTTCCCCTACCCCAGCGGTGCGGGCCTGCACGTGGGTCACCCCTTGGGTTACATTGCTTCGGACATCTATGCCCGCTACAAGCGGTTGCGCGGACTCAATGTGCTCAACCCCATCGGATATGCTGCCTACGGACTGCCTGCCGAGCAGTATGCCATCCAAACGGGACAACACCCCGCCATCACGACGGTGAACAACATCAACCGCTACCGCGAACAGCTGGACAAGATAGGATTCTCGTTCGACTGGAAGCGCGAGGTGCGCACCTGCGACCCTGAATACTACCACTGGACCCAGTGGGCCTTCCAGCAGATGTTCAACAGCTTCTACTGCCTGAAGTGCCACAGGGCACAGCCCATCAGCAAGCTGGTGGAGCACTTCAAGCAGCATGGTACCGAGGGCGTGGACTGCGTGGGTAGCGAGGAGCTGCACTTCACCGCCGCCGAGTGGAACGCCATGAGCGAGAAGGAGCAGCAACAGGTATTGATGAACTACCGCATTGCCTACCTAGGCGAGACGATGGTGAACTGGTGTCCGCAGCTGGGCACCGTGCTGGCCAACGACGAAGTGGTAGACGGCGTGAGCGAACGTGGCGGATTCCCCGTGGTGCAGAAGAAGATGCGCCAGTGGTGCCTGCGTGTGTCGGCCTACGCCCAGCGTCTGCTCGACGGACTGGACACCATCGACTGGACCGACTCGCTGAAAGAGACGCAACGCAACTGGATTGGCCGCTCGGAAGGTACGGAGGTGCAGTTCAAGGTGAAGGACAGCGACCTAGAGTTCACCATCTTCACCACCCGTGCCGACACCATGTTTGGCGTCACCTTCATGGTGCTGGCTCCCGAGAGCGAACTGGTGCCCCAGGTGACCACCGCCGGACAGAAGGCTGAAGTAGAAGCCTATCTGGACCGCACGAAGAAGCGCACCGAGCGTGAGCGCATCAGCGACCGCAGCGTGAGCGGTGTCTTCTCCGGCTCGTATGCCATCAACCCCTTCACGGGCGAGGCCGTGCCCATCTGGATCAGCGACTATGTGCTGGCCGGCTACGGTACAGGTGCCATCATGGCCGTACCTGCCCACGATAGCCGCGACTACGCCTTTGCCAAGCACTTCGGATTGGAAATCCGTCCGCTCATCGAGGGTTGCGACGTCAGCCAGGAGAGCTTCGATGCCAAGGAAGGCATTGTCTGCAACTCCCCCACTCCCCAACATGCCGGATATACCTCACTGGTACTCAATGGTCTGACCGTGAAGGAAGCCATTGCTGCTACCAAGAAATATGTGCAAGAGCATCAACTGGGCCGTGTGAAGGTGAACTACCGCCTGCGCGATGCCATCTTCAGCCGCCAGCGCTACTGGGGCGAACCGTTCCCCGTCTACTACAAGGAGGGTATGCCCTACATGATACCCGAAGAGTGCCTGCCTCTAGAGTTGCCCGAAGTGGCCAAGTTCCTGCCTACCGAGACGGGCGAACCTCCCTTGGGTCACGCCACCCGCTGGGCCTGGGACACGGAGAACCACTGCGTGACTGAGAACAGCCGCATCGACAACGTGACCATCTTCCCCCTGGAACTCAACACCATGCCCGGCTTTGCCGGCTCCAGCGCCTACTACTTGCGCTATATGGATCCGCACAACCACAGCGCCCTGATTTCGAGCGAAGCCGACCTCTACTGGCAAAGCGTAGACCTCTATGTAGGCGGTACGGAACATGCCACCGGCCACCTCATCTACTCCCGCTTCTGGAACAAGTTCCTGCACGACCTGGGTGTCTCTTGCGTGGAAGAGCCGTTCAAGAAGCTGGTGAACCAAGGCATGATACAGGGCCGCAGCAACTTCGTCTATCGCATCAAGGATACCAACACCTTTGTATCGCTGGGACTGAAAGATAAGTTCGACACTACCCCACTCCATGTGGATGTGAACATCGTCTCCAACGACGTGCTGGATGTCGCAGCCTTCAAGGCCTGGCGTCCCGAGTACAACAATGCCGAGTTCATCCTCGAAGATGGCAAGTACATCTGCGGATGGGCAGTGGAAAAGATGTCGAAGTCGATGTTCAATGTGGTGAACCCCGACATGATCGTCGAGAAGTATGGCGCCGACACCCTGCGCATGTACGAGATGTTCCTTGGCCCCGTAGAGCAGAGCAAGCCGTGGGACACCAACGGCATTGACGGCGTACACCGCTTCCTGAAGAAGTTCTGGAGCCTCTTCTACGGCCGCGACGGACAATACCTGGTCAACCAGGAAGCCGCCACTCCTGAGGAGCTGAAATCGCTGCACAAGCTCATCAAGAAGGTGACGGGCGACATCGAGACCTTCTCCTACAACACCTCCATCTCGGCCTTCATGATTTGCGTCAACGAGCTCTCGGCACTGAAGTGCAACAAGCAGGAGATTCTGGAGAAGATTGTCGTGTTGCTGGCTCCCTTTGCTCCTCACGTCAGCGAAGAGCTGTGGGAGACCTTGGGTCACACCCACACCGTATGCGACGCCCAATGGCCGGAGTGGAACGAAAGTTACCTGGTGGAGAATACGGTGAACTACACCATCTCCTTCAACGGAAAGGCCCGCTACAACCTCTCGTTTGCCGCTGACGCCACCAACGAGCAGATACAGGCAGAGGTGCTGGCCAACGAGCAGTCGGCCAAGTGGCTGGACGGCAAGACGGTGGTCAAGGTCATCATCGTGCCGAAAAAGATAGTCAACATTGTCGTGAAATAATTGATTCGTATGCAATTCTCAAAACCCAGCAAAGCGGTCGTGATGCGGGAGTTCAGGGACTACCTGTTCATCACCTTCGGCTTGATAAGCTACGCCATGGGATGGTCGGCCTTCCTCCTTCCCTACCAGATTACAACGGGTGGAACCACCGGTATAGGAGCCATCATCTACTATGCCACGGGATTCCCCATCCAGTATTCGTACTTTATCATCAACGCCATCCTGATGACGTTTGCCATCAAGATATTGGGACCTAAATTCAGCATCAAGACCACTTATGCCATCTTCATGCTGACAGCCTTGCTGGAGTTCTGCCAATGGCTGGTCAAGAACCCCGACGGCACGTTTCCCCAGATATTGGGCCCTGGACAGGACTTCATGGCCTGCCTGATAGGCGCAGCCATGTGTGGTCTGGGACTGGGCGTGGTGTTCAACTGCAACGGCAGTACGGGCGGTACCGACATCATAGCGGCCATCATCAACAAGTACAAGGATGTCACCTTGGGACGGATGGTGATGGCCTCGGACGCTGTCATCATCAGCTCCTGCTACATCGTGTTCAACGACTGGCGGCGCGTCATCTTCGGCTTCGTCACCCTGTTTGTCATCGGACTGGTGCTGGACTACATCGTCAACGGTGCCCGCCAGTCGGTACAGTTCTTCATCTTCAGCAAGGAATATGAGAAGATAGCCGACCGCATTACCCGCGAGACGCATCGAGGCGTCACCGTGCTGGACGGCATTGGGTGGTACAGCCAGCACCACGTCAAAGTGCTGGTCGTACTGGCTTACAAGCGGCAATCCATCCAGATATTCCGATTGGTGAAAGACATTGACCCCAATGCCTTCATCTCACAGAGTTCGGTCATCGGTGTCTATGGAGAAGGATTCGACAGATTGAAAGTGAAGTAAATTGTTTAGAGATTTATGAAGCGATTTGTATTTGCCACAAACAACAGACACAAGCTGGAAGAAGTACAAGCCATTTTGGGAGATAGAGTGGAACTGGTGAGTCTGCAACAGACGGGCTGTACGGAAGAGATACCTGAAACAGGGAAAACGCTGGAGGAGAATGCCTTGCAGAAGGCACGCTACATCTACGAGCGGTATCATACCGACTGCTTTGCCGACGATACGGGTCTGGAGGTAGAGGCACTGGGTGGTGCACCCGGAGTCTACTCCGCCCGCTATGCCGGCGGCGAAGGCCACGACTCGGAGGCCAACATGCGCAAGCTGCTGCAAGACCTGGAGGGCGTGGAGAACCGACAAGCGCGGTTCCGCACCGTCTTTGCCCTCATTGTCAATGGCAAGGAACATCTGTTCGAAGGCATCGTCAACGGCACCATCCTCAAGGTGCGTCGAGGTACTTCAGGCTTCGGCTACGACCCTATCTTCATGCCGGACGGATACAACAAGACGTTTGCCGAATTGGGCAATGACATCAAGAACCGTATCAGTCATCGTGCCATTGCCTCCGACAAACTCTGCAAGTTTCTGAAGCAACACTAAATTATTTGGGAAAATAGGAACGCAGACGATGCGTTCCTATCTCATTACAAGGTTTCTCACAGCCCCAATTTGGCCGAAATCTCCAGCATCCGCTGGATGGGACGTACGGCCTTGGCAGCCACCTCCGGATCAACCGTAATCTCGGGTGACTCGTTCAAGAGGCAGTCATAGAGCTTCTCCAAGGTGTTGAGCCGCATGAAGCTACACTCGTTGCAGCCACAAGTGCTGTCGTTGGGAGGAGCTGGCAGGAAGAGTGTATCAGGACACTTCTTCTGCATCTCATGCAAGATGCCGGCCTCGGTAGCCACGATATAAGTATGCTCCGGATGAGCCACCGCATACTTCAGCAAGGCAGCCGTAGAGCCTACCACATCGGCCAACTTCAGCACCACGCTTTTGCATTCCGGATGGGCCAATACCAAGGCTTGGGGATACTGCTTCTTCAGCTCTACAATCTTCTCTACCGAGAACTGCTCGTGTACATGGCAGGCACCATCCCACAACAGCATGTGGCGACCGGTCATGGCGTTGATGTATCCACCCAAGTTGCGGTCGGGGCCGAAGATAATCTTCTCGTCCTGCGGGAAGCTCTCCACAATCTGACGGGCATTGGTCGAGGTCACCACCACATCAGTCAGTGCCTTGACGGCAGCCGTGGTGTTGACATACGAGATGACCGTGTGGTCAGGATGAGCGTGAACGAACTCGGCAAAACGGTCGGCCGGACAGCTGTCGGCCAGCGAACAGCCTGCTGCCATGTCGGGCACCAGCACCTTCTTCTGCGGACAGAGCACCTTGGCGGTCTCGCCCATGAAGTGCACACCGCACATCACAATGATGTCTGCCTCCGTCTTGGCGGCCCACTGGGCCAGCGCCAGGCTGTCGCCTACGAAGTCGGCAATCTCCTGTATCTCTCCCTTCTGGTAGTAGTGACCCAGAATCAGAGCGTTTTTCTCTTGCTTCAGTTTCTTGATAGCTTCAATCAGATGATCCATATCCATGTCTATATAATCATATATTCTTTATTTCTCTTTTTAGAAGAAAAATCTCTTCATGCTGATGATAGCCTGTTGATAGTGTGGAGAACTATTTCACCCTACGGCTTGCATCTTTGGGTTATGGACGTGGATGGCAGAGTTATGAGAATACTGTTCACCACTGAGTGTTGTCCTACACGTTTTGATAATGAGATGCTTTCCGAGTGAATGGTTCACTCTATCAACATGCTGTTCATAAGGCGCAAAGTTAATAACTTTAGAGGATTATTTCATCCAAATGCTGCTGAAAAATGTGTTGAAACACTCCAATTAAATCGATGCTAACTTATTTGCAGGGTTCACAGGAATCTATATATGCATGAGGACGGAGATTTTGCAAGTGTATCTCCCCCACTTTTTTTCCACGCGATATTCCTCACTTTTCCACCGGTATCAACGAGGTTATCAACGAAAGAATGTGTATCTTTGCTCGTGAAATACTATACTGACAATTGACAATTGATAGCTTGTAGCTCGTAACTGAACAGGATGGAATATAAGAAACTTAAAATAGATGAGATGGCTCGCCTTAGTGTGGCCGAGTTCAAGGAATCGGAGAAGACCCCTCTGGTGGTCGTGCTCGACCATGTACGTAGCTTGCACAACATCGGGTCAGTGTTTCGCACGGCCGATGCCTTCCGCGTGGAGAGTCTCTGCCTGTGTGGCATCACGGCCTGTCCGCCCCATCCGGAGATGCACAAGACTGCCCTTGGGGCGGAGGATTCGGTAAACTGGTATTATGTGGATAATACCCTGGAAGCTGTTGAAAAGCTACAGGCCGAAGGATACGAGGTGTGGGCCATCGAACAGGCTCACCACAGCACCCTGCTGCATGAGTGGCAACCTGTGGCTGGCAAGAAGTATGCAGTCGTATTGGGTAACGAAGTCAAGGGGGTGCAGCAAGAGGTCATAGACTGTTGCGATGGTTGCGTCGAGATACCTCAGTTCGGTACCAAGCATTCGCTTAACGTATCGGTGACGGCAGGTATCGTCATCTGGGAGTTTTTCAATAAACTGAAATAAATAGCCGTCAACTGTTTGGATATGAACCATACAGCCTGTATATTTGCCACTGATTATAAACCAACAATACTAATCATATGACTTATCTTTGTACCCAAACCATGCGCTGGTATGGTCCTAAGGACCCTGTCAGCCTCAGTGATATCCGACAGACAGGCGCTACAGGTGTCATCACAGCCCTGCATCATATCCCCAACGGGGAAGTATGGACCGTAGAGGAAATCATGAAGCGGAAAAACGAAATTGAAGCTGCCGGCTTGCAATGGACCGGTGTGGAGAGTGTGCCCGTGCATGAGCATATCAAGACACAGGAGGGTGACTTTCAGCGCTATATCGACAATTACAAGCAGTCTATCCGCAATCTGGGTGCCTGCGGCATACGGATGGTGACTTACAACTTCATGCCGGTGCTGGACTGGACGCGCACCAATCTGAACTACGTCTTCGAGGATGGCTCTCACGGACTGATGTTTGAGAAGGCTGCCTTCATGGCCTTCGACCTCTTTATCTTGAAGCGTCCTCATGCCGAGCAGGAATATACCGCCGAAGAGATAGCCCGCGCCAAGGCCCGCTACGAGCAGATGGATGAGGAGGAGATACACACCCTGACGCGTACCATGATAGCCGGATTGCCGGGCTCGGAAGAGTCGTTCACCATCGACCAGTTCCAGAGTGAACTGGACCGCTACAAGGATATAGATGCCGACCGTCTGCGTCAGCATCTCATCTATTTCCTCTCCGAAGTCTGCCCGGTAGCCGACGAAGCCGGAGTGAATCTCGTCATCCATCCGGACGATCCGCCTATGCCCATTTTGGGCCTGCCACGCATCATGTCGAGTGCCGAAGATTTCCAAGCTCTGATAGATGCTGTACCCAATCCGAGCAACGGCCTCTGCCTCTGTACCGGTTCGCTGGGAGGTGCCGGCCATCACGACATGGTGGATATGATGCGTCGCTTCGGCCGTCGTATCAACTTTGTACACCTGCGTGTGGTGACGCAGACTCCCGAAGGCGATTTCTATGAGAAATGGACCTTCGAGGGTGACCTCGATACCTATGAGTTCCTGAAAGCCATGTTGGAGGTGGAGCAGGAACGTCAATGCTCCATCGCTCTGCGTCCCGACCATGGACATCAGATTATCGACGACCTGAAGGGAAAGCGTACCAATCCCGGCTATACCTGTCTGGGTCGTATGCGTGAGTTGGCCGAAATCCGTGGCATGGAGTTGGGCATAGCCCGTTCGCTCTATCCGGAGAAGAAATGAGGGCGTACAGGTTGTCATGATGACTTCCAATGACTATATCTAAAGGGGCGGACCTGCGTGTCCGCCTTCATTTTTTCTTTTGATTCTGTAGTTTTCCTTATTCATCCGGTGTCTAATAGGTAAAAACATCAAAAACAACCTCATGGATACATCAGATTCACAATTTACTCAGTTGGTGAGGGAATACAAGAGCACCATCTATACGGTCTGCTTTATGTTTTCCTCCGACACCGATGAGGTGAACGACCTCTTCCAACAGTCGCTCATCAATATATGGAAAGGGCTCAAGGAGTTTCGCGAACAGAGCAGTCTGAAGAGCTGGATATGGCGGGTAAGCCTCAATACCTGTCTCTCTGCCGAACGTCGTCGCAAGAGTCAACGGAACGAACCGCTGACCGACATGGACCTATTCCGCGAGGCCCGCAGCGAAGATGACCGCCAAATCAAGCAGCTCTATAGCCGTATTTACCGACTGAAACCCTTCGACAGAGCCATCGTGCTGTTGTGGCTCGAGAGCCTCAGTTACGACGAAATAGCAGCTATTGTGGGCATCAGTGTGAAGAATGTATCTGTCCGACTCTACCGCATCAAGGAGGAGCTGAAACGTATGTCTGACTAACTAATGAACAAGAATATGGAGAACAATAACGAACAAATCACGCAAGAGCTGGAGCAGATGCGCCAGCAACTGGAGATTCTCAACCGTAAACTCGATAACGAAATGGAGGTCCACATGCACCAGGTTCACAAATACATGGACAAGGTGGATGCAGAGATGTGGCGCAACATACGAATGCCGCTCATTCTGACCCCTTTTATCCTTATCAACATGATCAATATGGGCTCCTCCTGGTGGGTCAGCCTCTTTCTGCTGGTGCTGATGGGCCATGTGGTATGTTGCAACATCTACATTCGCCGGTTGCTACATGCCAAAGAGTGGTACATTCATAAAAACCTGGTGGAGACGCGTCAACATGTGGTGAAGGCGCATCGCCTCTACTGCTACTTGCGCTTTTTCGACCTCCTGGCTGCCATGGTATGGTTGATGCTCTTCTGCTACGACTTGTCGCTACACAAAGATCCTGAACACATGCAGTACGTCTGGTGGGGCATTGCCGTAGGTCTGCTGGTTGGTGTACCCATCGGTGTCTATAAGTTTGTCCGGACCAGTCGCCACTGGGACAACCTCTTGCGCAACATCCACGAACTGGAGGCTGACAACTAAAGAATCTCCCGCAAGGGGCGCATCACGAAGTCGCGCTCCTGCATCAGGGGGTGAGGCAGCTTCAGTCGGGGCGAGTCCACCTCTATGGGCCGACCGTCGGCATCGAAGGCCATAAGCAAGTCGATGTCGATGAGTCGGTCGTGGTATATGCCCTTGCTACTCTTCTGTGTACGTCCCATCTCACGTTCTATGGCTTGGGTTTCCTCCAGGACTTGCAGAGGAGTCAGAGAGGTTTCCACCCGGCAGGCAGCGTTCAGAAAGCTGTTGTCTGACCGGAATCCCCAGGGTTCGGTCGCTATAAAGGTGGAGCAGGCCTTCACCTGCCCCACCCTTTGTTCAATCAGTTCCAAGGCCCGGCGCAGATTCTGTTCCTTATCGCCGAGATTAGTACCGAGTGAGAGGTAGAGCCGCATCTTCATCGGTCGGTTATCAACATGGCATCACCGTAGGTGCCGAAGCGATAGCCTTCCTGCAGAGCCACGTCGTAGGCGTTCATCACCTGCTCATAGCCACCAAAGGCAGCCACTATCATGAGCAGTGTGGAGAGCGGCATGTGGAAATTGCTGACCATGGCATTGGCCACGGTGAAGTCGTAGGGCGGGAAGATGAACTTGTTGGTCCAGCCGTCGTAGGTCTTCAGGTGTCCGTCGGTGCTCACAGTACTTTCGATGGCACGCATCACGGTAGTGCCTACGGCACATACCTGTCGGTTCTCGTCCTTGGCACGGTTTACGATGCCCACGGCTTCTTCGTTGACAATCATCTGTTCTGAGTCTGTCTTGTGCTTGGTGAGGTCTTCCACATCGATGTCGCGGAAGTTGCCCAATCCGGCGTGCAGTGTGACGAAAGCAAAGTCTATGCCCTTGATTTCCATACGCTTCATCAGTTCGCGGCTGAAGTGGAGGCTGGCGGTGGGTGCCGTCACGGCTCCCTCGTTGCGGGCAAAGATGCTCTGGAATCGCTCTGCATCTTCAGGCTCTACGGGACGGTTGATGATGGCACGGGGCAGGGGAGTCTCGCCCAGGGCATAGAGTTGGCGCTTGAACTCGTCGTGCGACTCTTCGCCATCGTAGAGGAAGCGCAGCGTACGTCCACGTGAGGTGGTATTGTCTATCACCTCGGCCACCATGGAGTCGTCTTCGCCAAAGTACAGTTTGTTGCCGATGCGAATCTTGCGGGCAGGGTCTACCAGTACGTCCCACAGATGCTGGTCGGCATTGAGCTCACGCAGCAGGAACACCTCGATGCGGGCGCCCGTCTTCTCCTTGTTGCCATAGAGTCGGGCAGGGAAGACCTTGGTGTCGTTGAATACAAAGACATCCTTGTCGTCGAAGTACTCCAGAATGTCCTTGAAGATACGATGTTCTATTTCACCGGTCTTGCGGTGCAGCACCATCAGGCGCGACTCGTCTCTGTAGGGAGCAGGATGCATGGCTATGCGGTCCTCGGGAAGCTTGAATTTGAATTGCGACAGTTTCATACCGTATATTGATTTTTATTGAGTTTTTATCTCTTGTTTTATCTCGTTCATTTTTTCATCTATCCACTCACGGAAATCCAAGGGATTGAGGCACTGCTCAATGCGGACTTCGCCTACGCGGGTGCGTTGCAGGGCCGTGAGGTGTGCTCCGCTGCCCAAGGCTTCGCCGATGTCGCGTGCCAGGGCCCGGATGTAAGTCCCTTTGCTGCACACCACGCGAATCTTGATTTCGGGCACGTCAAGGTTGCACTCCAGCAGCTCTATCTCGTCGATGACCAGTACTTTGGCTTTCAGTTCTACCTCCTGGCCTTGGCGGGCCAGTTCGTAGGCACGCTTGCCGTCCACCATGCAGGCCGAGAAGGCAGGCGGCACCTGCTCGATGCGTCCCACAAAGCGCGTCAGCGTCTCCTCCACCAGCTCTCGGGTGATGTGCTCGGTGGGGTAGGTGGCATCCACCTCATGCTCCAAGTCGTAGCTGGGGGTGGTGGCTCCCAGTCGGATGGTGGCCACATACTCTTTGGTGTGAGCCTGAAACTCCTCAATGCGCTTCGTGGCCCGTCCGGTGCAAACTATCATGACGCCGGTGGCCAAAGGGTCGAGCGTACCGGCATGACCCACCTTGAGCTTCTTCACACCCAGGCAGCGGCAGATGTGGTATCGGGCATGTCCTACGACCTTGAACGAGGTCCATCCCAGTGGTTTATTGAAGTATAGTACTTCTCCTTCGATGAAATCCAAAGCAATAATGAATTAGGAATAAATGGTCAGTTCAGTATGAGTACGGCTGCACCTACCAGGGCGCAGTAGATGGCGAAATAGAGCAGCTTGCCACGCTTCACGATGCCTATCATCCACTTGCAGGCCAGACAGCCGGAAACGAAGGCTGCCAGAAAGCCTACCAACAGCGAGAGCAGGGGGATGTCGCCTGCTATGGCTTCGCCCTTCATCAGCTTCATGCCGTCCAGCAAGGCTTCTCCCAGAATGGGGGGAATGACCATCAGGAAGGAGAACTGCGCCAGCCGTGACTTATCGTTACCCAGCAGCAGGCCGGTAGCAATGGTACTGCCCGAACGCGACAGGCCGGGCAGCACGGCGCAAGCTTGTGCCAAGCCGATGACGAAAGCATCGCGCGGAGAGATGTCGGCCTTCTGCCGGGGCTTGTAGTAGCTGCTGAAGGCCAGCAGGATAGCGGTGACCAGCAGGCAGCAACCCACCACGGTCAGTCCCGACCCGAAGATTTGAGCCACCTGATCTTTGAAGAATACGCGCACGATGCAGATGGGTATCATGGAGACCAGTATTTTGCCAACGTAGCGGGTCTCGCTGTTCAGCCTCCGTTCAGCCAGTCCGCTGAATATCCAGGCAATCTCTTTCCACAGCACCACGAGCGTGCTCAGTACTGTGGCCACATGTACCACGATGGTGAAGGCCAGATTTTCTTCCCCCTCCACGCCGAAGAGGGCAGAGCCGATGGCCAAGTGCCCGCTACTGCTCACGGGCAAGTATTCTGTAAGTCCCTGCACGAGGCCCAGGACCAATGCTTCAATCCAATCCAATGTCTTTTAAGTTTTTAAGTTTATAAGTTTTTGAGTTTGTAAGTTTTTTCTTTTATTTCTTACTCTTTCTCATCACTCCGTAGCCGATGGCGATGAATCCTGCCAGACACACCAGCGGAGCCACCTTGATGCGACGTGCGCTGAAGATGTCCGGTTCGAAGTGGTCGGGTGTGGACGAAGGTCCCGTCATCAACAAGAAGCCGATGATGACCACAGCCATCCCGATGCCTATCCATAGGAAGTTGCTTTTGTCGAAAGCGAATTTCTCTTTGCTCATAACTATCTGATTATTAATTATTCATATTTCATTATATATTGTATAGCGTGCCGGCTTTCATCCGCAAGAAGCGGTTGATGGAGAAGAGGGCACACAGCGTGGTGATAAGCACACCCATCAGCAGCACGAAGGCCGACACCAGCAACATGACGTGTGTGGTCACTATCTCCGTCAGGTCGGGCTCTTGCTGCACTACCCAGTAGGCAGCACACCATAGCAGGGCATCGGCCACGAGGGCCGAGCAGACCCCAATCCAGAAGTTGTGTGCCAGGAAGGGGCGACGGATGAAGCTCCAGCTGGCACCCACCAGCGTCATGGTGTGTATGGCAAACCGCTTGGCATAGATGGTGAGCCGTATGGTGATGTTGATCAGGGTAAACGATATCAGTGTCAGCACGGCAGCCAGCTCCAGCAGGGCCAGGCTGATAGTGCGGATGTTGCGGTTCATGGCGTCCACCAGTTCGCGTTGGTAGAGCACCTCCTGGATGTTGGTGCGTTGCTTGATTTTCTCCTCTATCCAAGCTATGCTGTCGGCATTGGCATAGTCGGCTTTCAGCTTGATTTCTATACTGGCCTTGAAGGGGTTGTAGCCCAGGAACTCCTGCGGGTCGGTGCCCATGGCCTCGGTGTGCTCCTTCAAGGCATCTTTCTTGGAGATGTAGGCAGCCTCCTTCACGAAAGGTTCACCCTCCAGCCGGCGCTTCATCTTCAGAATGTCGGCCTCGCGGGCATCGTCGCTCACGATGATGGCAAACGTCAGGTTCTCGCGCACGTGGGTAGCCAGCCCTCGGGCCGTCAGCAGGCCGAAAGCCACCAGTCCCAGCAGCAGCAAGACCATGGTGGTGCTGATGCCTGCCGTTAGGCTCTGTATGCCGGGGAAGAATGTCGATGATTTCTTGCTCATAGTCGTTCCGTGTTAGTGTCAAGGGGTGGGGTAGTGGGGTCTGCCTTCAAGACATAGATGAGCGAACTGCTCCGTTCGGCGTGGCCGATGCAGGCCACCCACGCCTTCAGTCCCGTCCAGGCTCCCTTCAGGAAGCCAGCTTTGTGGCCCAGCTCCTTCTCGGTCAGCATCGATACATAGAAGGCATCCATCGGCATGGGGTGCATCTCCACCAGCTGCAGGCCCTGCTTGCGGGCCCATGCGGCCATGGTGTCGGGAGTGAAGTGCCACAGGTGACGGGGCACGTCGTAGGCAGCCCAGTCGGCACCATAGTGCCGCGCATCGTAGCTGCTGCAGTTGGGCACGGCCACTATCAGCCGTCCCTCGGGTGTCAGCAGCCGGCGCAGTTGCAGTCCCACCTTATCGAGCTGAGGCAGATGTTCCAGCACGTGCCACAACGTCACCGCGTCGAAGCTGCCGGCCGCGAGGGCCTGCCACGTGTCGGCCGGCTTCACCTCCAGTCCGAAGTGCCGGCGGGCAAAGTCGCGTGCCTGCTGGCTCTGCTCCACAGCCTCCACCTGCCAGCCCCGTTGCTGCATGATGTGGGGGAAATAGCCCGTGCCTGTCCCGATGTCCAGGAGGCGTCCCTTTTTTCGTCCGGTGGTACGTATCACCAGCCGGGCCTTGCGTCCCAGCATGTAGCTGCGCACCCAGTGGTAGAGGCGGTTCATCAAGCCTTGCCTCGTGTCGCTGTGCGATATGTAGTCGGGGGTTTCGTAGTATCGGCCTATCTCCTGCGGGGCAGGTACATCTTGCGTGAAGCGGAATCCGCAATTCCGGCAGCCGCTCACCTCAAACTCCTCGCCCGAGGCATACCTGTCTGTGCATGTCCACACATGCTCTGTCTGCTTGGCTCCACACAAGGGGCACTCCGTTGTCTTCACTCTATCCATTCCTGCACACTACACCTAAAATTGGTGCAAAAGTAGGAATAAAATGCGAATCAAGGGGTAATAGTTAGGATTGTTTAACGATTTCATCCCCTATGCTTTTCCCTGCGGCTGGGGTGTCCACTCACGAAAATGCACTATGTGAGTGCATGATTTGCTATTTCCTCATCAATTTCTCACGAAATTCATCTGTCATACAGAGAATTTCTGTAACTTTATCCTCGGTAATCAAAGGGGAAAATAATAATTTTAAATATTTTACGTATGAAAATTCATGTTATTTTATTGTGTTTGATGGGCCTTGTGGTTAGTACTACAGACGTATCTGCCCAGTCTTTTTCTGGTAAAAGTTCTTCGTCCGCCGGTTCCCGTACACTCCCGTTTCCGAAGGACCATACGGCTCTGTTTGCACCCTTGGGATATCCTTGTGATCCTACCTGGGGCACAAAGCAGCATACACTGTCCAAACCTCCGCACGATCTTACCAAGCAGCCGGACTGGATGAATGCTCGTCCAGCCGAGGTGGAGTACGACAACGCAAGTCTTGTGAAAGCCTTCAAGATGCTCGATGAGTGTATGGAAACCCAATACCTCACGGCTATTTCCCCTGCTGCTTTTGGATTCTTCAACATTCGAGGGGAGTTAGAGGCTCGTTGTAAGGCATTGGATGCTATGGTGAATTTCTTCACTGCGGTCAAGGATGAGTATGAGAATTTCTATGAGGATGATGGCATGAATCATGGCGTCATGCTGGACGAAGCGAAAGATGATCTCTGTAATGCATTGAAGAATGATCACTACAAAAGCACGATACGTTCGTCTATTGCGCCGCTCAAGAAGTATCTCGAATCGAAGACTGTGGAATATTTCGAGAAACACGGAGGCTTGGAAAACGCTCATAAAGCGAAGTTCACCGTCGTACAGGAGGCAAAAAAGTCAACCGTCTCCACGACCACTTCAGGTCAGACCGGAACTGTCAAGAATGAGGGACCAACCGGAGCACACATCGATATCGATGGCATCACCTATATCATACACTTGAATAAAGGTGCCGCATTTGCTTCTGAAGTCGTAGAAATGGCTGTCAGAGGTAAAGACGTGGTGATGCCGGATTACATCAATTACAAGGGCAGACGATTCCCTGTGAAGGATATGCGTGCAAATCTGTTCATGGGTAAGAACATCAAATCCATCAAACTGCCAGCCACATTGGAAGAGATACGTTTCCGCACATTCATGCGCTCCGGCATCAGCGAGGTGGTGATTCCCTCATCGGTGAAAATCATTAGTGGCGCAGCCTTTGCCGATTGCAAGAATCTCAAGAAGGTAGTCTTCGAGGGCGACCGGATGGATGAGCTGTCTGGCTGCTTCCAGCGTTGCACCGCTCTTCAGAGCGTTACGCTTCCCCGGAATGTGGGTAAAATGACTGCAGAAATGTTCTACGGATGTACCAATCTCACGAGTGTCAGACTCCCTGACAACCTGAAGGAACTCCCCCAACATACATTCA
>CAMGAL010000003.1 GCA_946007445.1 uncultured Mediterranea sp. | reverse complement strand
CGTAGCTGGCCGTAGCGGTAGCAGCACGCAGCACGTCGATGCTCTCGATGTCGTCGGGAGCCACCAGCGAGATGTCCACACCGGGAATACCGTCGATGACGTAGTAGGGGCTCATGGCGCCCGAGCGCAGTGAAGAGGCACCGCGCAGGGTCATGCTGGGTGTGCCGTTAGGGTCACCGGTGGTAGTCACCGTCAGACCGGCCACCTTACCCTGCAACATGCTGGCGGCGTCGGAGAAGACACCCTTGTTCAGTTGGTCGGCTTTCACCGTCGTAATCGAAGAGGTGACATCCTTGCGCGACATGGAGCCGTAACCGATCACGACCACTTCTTCCAGCATCTCGTTGTCTTCGGCCATCACCACGTCCATCTTGGCCGACGAAACGACCACTTCCTGTGTCTTGAAGCCAATGAACGAGAAGACCAACGTCTTGCCACGTTCTACATTCAAGGTATAGTTACCGTCAATGTCGGTAATCACACCATTGGTAGTGCCTTTCTCCAGGACATTGGCACCGATGATAGGCTCACCGGTCTTGTCCTTAACTGTTCCGCTCACTTTGTTTTGGGCAAATGCCAAAGTACTGCTGAGCAAAACGACCACAAAGAGTGCTCTCTGCAGCCATTCTCGTTTGTTTTGTAGATTCAGCATAATCATAAAGTTTTAATTGATAATAGTAATTTCAAGTTTTTCATTGGGTTGCAAAAGTAACATTCAGATATGACAATCTTGTGTCATCTCCATCAATAATAAGTAAAAATAGAGGTTCTAATCCATAGTATATCACGATTGGTTATTATTCGACTGCAAATCTACACTAAAACCTTGAAAAAGCAAGAGGAAATCTGTGCAAATCTGGTGGAGAATAGTGCAGGAATGCGTTTTTTTCCCTATCTTTGTGAGAGAAACAAGAGATTATTCACTCATTAACCATTCATAGTCAAAGCCTTATGAGAACATCCCCTATCTTCCTCCTTCTCCTGCTCCTCTGTTTGGCCGGTCGGCTCGATGCTCAATCGAAACAATCGGCTACGACTGCCCGTTTCCCCGATGGAACTCCGATTTCCCCCTGGTTTCAGGAGGACAAAGTCCCTGTGCCCGGCAGCGAAGAGCGCCTCTACAACCTGCGAGAGTACGGCATCATCAGCAGTCCCACACTGACACAGACCGCCTTGATACAGCAGGTCATCGACGAAGCGGCTCGGCAGGGAGGCGGCACCATCGTAGTGCCCGAAGGTATCTACAAGTCGGGAGCCCTCTTCTTCCGCCAAGGCACCCATCTGCACCTGGTGCGGGGAGCTGTGCTGCTGGGCAGCGAGGACATCATGGACTTCCCTCTGGTACAGACACGCATCGAAGGCGAAGTGTGCAAGTACTTTCCGGCCCTCATCAACGTGGAGCACCTCAACGGATTCACCCTGAGCGGTGAAGGCACCATCGACGGTAACGGTTCGCACTACTGGAAGGCGTTCCGCCTGCGCCGCCAGTGGAACCCCCAATGCACCAACAAAGACGAGATGCGGCCCCGCCTGCTCTATGTGGCCCACAGTCGGAATGTCACCATCTCCGGTGTCAGTCTGCAGAACTCCCCCTTCTGGACGAGCCACTACTACCGGTGCGACTCGGTGAAACTGCTCGATCTGCGCATCTTCTCGCCTAACGAACCGATCCGCTCGGCCAGTGCAGACGGCATCGACCTCGACGTCTGCTCCCACTTCCTCATCAAGCGGTGCCGCATCACCACCAACGACGACGGCATCTGCTTCAAAGGTGGCAAAGGCCCCTACGCCGACCAAGACTCCACCAACGGAGGCAATCACCACATCTTGATCGACGAGTGTCTTTTCGACCACACCACGGCAAGTTGCATCACCTGCGGCAGCGAGGCCATCCACGTGAGCAACATCCTGATACGCAACTGCCGCATCGATGGTGGACGCACCGCCCTGATGCTGAAAATGCGTCCCGACACCCCGCAACGCTATGAGCACATCCGCGTGGAGGGACTGACGGGAGAGTGCGAGATACTCTGCAAGGTGTTCAAGTGGACCCAGTTCTTCGACCTGAAAGGACGCAAGGACATCCCCAAATCGTACGCCGACCACATCACGTTGAAAGACATCCAGCTGAAAGGCCTGCGTACCTTCATCGACCTCAGCAAGAACGAAGAAGAGTATATCCTATCCAACTTCCACTTAGAGAACATCGACGTCAAGGCGGACAAGGTGGATTGGGACCAATCGGCCATCCGCGGGCTGAAGATGAAGAAGGTGAAGGCGGAATACAATGAATAATTAAAAATTTAAAATGTATAATGGAGGAACCACGGATTCTCACAGATTAAACGGATTATTGTCATCCGTTCCCATCTGTGAAAATCCGTGGTTCTTTGTTACTTGTAGCTCGTAGCTTGAAGCTAAAACTACTTCATGTTCGGTTCTTCCAAGCCGTAGCCCTTACGCTTGTCTTCGGCTTTGAGCCAGAGACCCAAAATGAGGGCAAAGACACCGAGAGAGGCGAAGAGCAACATGGGCATGGTGTAGTTGTACTGCAAGGGGTCGGTGACACCCGGATTGGAGGACTGAAGCACCGAACCGATCAGCATGGGGAAGGCGTAGAGACCGATGTTCTGAATCCAGAAGATGACGGCGTATGCCGAACCCAGCAGACGGTTGTCAACGAGCTTGGGCACCGAGGGCCAAAGGGCAGCAGGCACCAGCGAGAACGAGATGCCCAGCAGAATGATACCGGCGTAGGCCACCACGACCGACTGGGTGGCGGGCAGGACCAACGCAAACGTGAGGTGGCAGACAATCATCAGAATGGCACCCAGCATCAGCATACTGGCACCCTTGCCCTTGCGGTCGAGGTAGTTGCCCAGCATGGGCGTAATGGCAGCTGCACCCAGCGGGAAGACAAAGAAGACCCAACCGGCCTGCTCGGCCGTATAGCCCAGGTTGCACTGCAGCATGTTGATGGCATACTTCTGGAAGGGGAAGATGGCCGAATAGTAGAGCACGCAGAGCAGCGAAACAATCCAGAACACCTTGGACGAGAAGATCATGCCCAGGTCGCTCACCTTGAAGGGATCGTCTTTCTCCTCATCGTTCGTACCCATCTGCACCTCCAGGCGCTTGTCCATGAAGGCATAGCAGATGAGCGAGATGAGTCCGATGGCCAGCAGTACCACGGCCACAGCTACAGGACGTGACACACTTTCGGGAGCAATGGCAGCCACCACGGGAGAACCCAGGGCAACCACTGCCACACCGATGCGGGCAATGGCCATCTCCACACCCATGGCCAAGGCCATCTCCTTGCCCTTGAACCACTTGACAATACCTCGCGACACGGTGATACCGGCCATCTCTACACCGCAACCGAAGCCCATGAAGCCCAAAGCGGAGAGCTTGGCCGAAGCAGGCATCCCCTCGTAGAAGGGAGTCACGTTCCACCAGGCGGCAGGCAGATTGAGCCAACCGCTGACGGTCGCTTCGAAACTGCTGCCTGCGAAAGCATCGCTCACAGCATACCAGTTGAGCGCAGCACCGGCCAGCATGACGGCACCTGAGAGAATGGCCGTGAAGCGCACACCCATCTTATCGAGAATGATGCCGGCAAAGATGAGGAAGAACACAAATACATTGAGGAACGTCTCGGAACCGGCATAGTGGCCGTATGCCGTAGGATCCCACCCGCGATGTTCCGACAGCAACGATTGTAGGGGCGAGAGGATATCCATAAAGATGTAGCCGAAAAACATGGCCGAAGCCAGCAGGACGAGAGCCGTCCAACGCGCAGCCGCCGAATCGCGGAGCGTGTGATGAAGTTTGTCTGTAACAGTCATATAGCTTGTTTGTTAAGGATTTGACATGAGCAAAAACAAGAACAGGCGGAATTGCCCGCAACGCATGCTACAATTCCGCCTGATAATTGGGATGAAATCTCAGTGTGTCCGTGAACATCAATTGGCAGACGAATCCTGAGCTGCCGCAGCCGGAGCTTCCGTGGGGAGAGCGTCGGTGCCCTGAGGCAGTGTATAGGGATTGGTCTTCTCTTCCTGCTGGGCCTGCTCCATGATGATGCTGCCACCCTCCTGCAGGGTACGGGGCAGTGTGTAGGCAGAAATCACACTGACTACCACCATGGCTGCAGCCAGCGTCCAAGTGGCCTTCTCCAAGAAGTCAGTGGTCTTGCGTACACCCATAATCTGATTGGAAGAGGCAAAGCCGGATGCCAAACCACCTCCTTTAGAATTCTGAATCAACACAATCAGGCACATCAGCACTGACACAATCAGCATTACAATAACTAAGAATAAGTACATTTTTTTATTATTTTGATTTAGCGTTAATAATCAATTTCTCCAAGAACCGGATTTGGTCTGCAAAGTAAGCGTTTTTTTTTGGATAATTCAAACTTAATTTGCGGATTATTGCAAGCGCTTTCTCATATCTGTGCTGTTTTATATAGATTTTGGCCAGAGTTTCGGTAAAGAAGCCCTCATCCTCCCCGTTTTCGTCCATCGGGAGGGCGTCGGCAGCCATCTGTGGCTCCATGGAGGGGGCCACGGAGGGTTGTCCGCTTTTCTGCTCATCAGGCACCGACTGGCTGATGAATCCGTCAATCAAGGCCTGCCCACGCAAGGGGGGAGCTTCGACCGCATCGGGCACCTCGTCCAGCAGGAAGGCGGTATAGTCGCCCGTGTAGGTGAGCGGATGGGTATCAGGCATCGGCTGCTCGTCGGGCACAGAGGCCAGGAAGGCATCTATCAAAGAGAGCGTGCGGTCCACACCGGGTTCCTCCTCGGCCAACCCCTCGGCTGCAGGTGCCAGTTGTGGCTGCAAGCGGTAGCGTTCGCCCTCGATGAGATAAAAGAGCGCCCGGCGGTCGGTGACGTAGAGGACAGAATTACGCAACTCCGCCCCGAAGGTGTCGTCATGCAGCAGGTAGAGATTCTTCAGGTAGAGCAGACGAAGCGTCTGGCAATAGGGATAGCGCTGCAACTGCATACGCAGGGCATAGAGCGTTTCGCGGTCGAGCTGCTCGGGGTGCTGAATCCAAGATTGCAGAAGGGCGGAGGTCATGGCTTACTGGGGGGACGTGGTGGCTATGCGGAGGATTACCAGTTGGCTACGGTGGCATTGAACACCTGCTCGGTGAGGTCTTTCACCATCTCACCAATCAACTGGTCCTGCACTTCGGTCAGCAACTGGGTGGAGTCGTACATACGGAACGCGGAGAACTGCTGTTCGAAGTCCTCCTCATGATTGGTATTGTTGGTGTAGCGCACGTTGATGGTGACCGTGAGCTTCACCTTCGACGAATTGCCATCGCCCGTCTCCGACTCGTGGTATTGGTTATAACCGGTGATTTCTCCCTCGATGTGCACATCGCCGTTGGCATTGACCATCTGCAGACGGGTCTGCTGGATGAACATATCACGAAGCTTCTGGTTGAACTCCGTAGCCAACGGGGCATACACATACTCCGCCTGGTTGGGGAAATCGACCAGCGAAATGGTCTTCACCTTGGTATAGTCAATCGAGCTGATGGGGGCCAACCCTATCGAAACCCGGCAACCCCAGAGGGCCAGACAGCACACCCAGGGAAGGAGCCACAGCCCACTCTTCTTAATCCAATCCATATTCTTTGATTTTACGATACAATGTCCTTTCGGAGATATTCAGGTCTTTGGCGGCCAGCTTGCGCTTGCCATGATGCTTCTCCAGCGCCTTGCGAATGAGTTCCTTTTCGGCCACATCAATCGAGAGGGTCTCCTCGACATACTCCTCCGTGTCCTGTATCTCAGGGTGCTCCTTCTTATGCAGGGGCGTGGAAGATGCCGGTGTATGCAACAGCGTGGGGACATCCGAGATAACGGGCGACACCAAGTCGGCTTCGTCGGCATAGATGGGGGTAGGGTTCACCGGGTGACCGGTAGAGACCCGTTCAGACATGATGTCATGCACCAACTTCTTGAGTTCGGTGACGTCCTTGCGCATATCGAACAGGACCTGATAGAGAATCTCCCGCTCACTCTCGAAACTCTTGTCGTGCTCCTTACTGCCCCACAGAGTGGGCAGACGGCGGGGATTGGCATGTTCAGGCAGGTAACTGCGCAAGATGGCAGCCGTAATGTCGCGGTTGGTCTCGATGATGGAGATCTGCTCCGTGATGTTCTTCAGCTGACGCACATTGCCCGGCCAGCTGTACTCCAGCAGCGCTTGCTTGGCATCGTCGGTGAGCTGGATAGCCGGCATCCGATACTTCTCGGCAAAGTCGGAAGCGAACTTGCGGAACACCTGCTCGGCATCTTCGACGCGCTCGCTCTGCGGCGGCATGTGTATCGGAATGGTGTTGAGACGGTAGTAGAGGTCTTCGCGGAAACGTCCCTCGGCAATGGCTTGGGTGAGATTCACATTGGTGGCGGCCACGATGCGTACATCGGTCTTCTCCACCTTGGAGGAGCCTACCTTGATGAACTCACCGCTCTCCAGCACTCGGAGCAGACGGGCCTGCGTAGGCAAAGGCAACTCTCCCACCTCATCGAGAAAGATGGTGCCGCCATTGGCCTCGCCAAAATAGCCCTTACGCTCGCTGATGGCACCGGTGAAGGCACCTTTCTCATGGCCAAACAGTTCAGAATCGATGGTTCCCTCGGGAATGGCACCACAGTTCACGGCGATATACTGTCCATGCTTGCGCCGGCTGTACTGGTGGATGATTTGAGGGAAGCTCTCCTTACCCACACCGCTCTCGCCGGTGATGAGCACCGACAGGTCGGTAGGAGCCACCTGGATGGCAATATCAATGGCCCTCGACAGACCTTCATGATTGCCGATGATGCCGAAGCGCAACTTGATTTGCTGTATCTCTGCCTTGGTCATACGAGTAGATTCTATTATAACGTATCTTCGGGAGCGTCCAACTTCAGCTTGTCGCTATCGTCGCGCTTCTCGTAGTACTGCTTGCGCAGGGGATTGACCCGGCAAGCCTTGTCACGCTGGCGGTTGCGGAACACGTCGATGGCTACATAGATAGCCTGGCGGAAGGAGCTTTCGGAAGCTACACCCTTGCCGGCAATGTCGTAGGCCGTGCCGTGGGCCGGTGAGGTTCGCACCACAGGCAGACCGGCCGTGAAGTTGACTCCTTCGTCCATGGCCAGTGCCTTAAAGGGAGCCTGCCCCTGGTCGTGATACATGGCCAGGATACCGTCGAAACGGTTGTAGTTGCCCGAGCCCATCAAGCCATCGGCCGGATAGGGGCCGAAGCAGTGTATTCCCTTGGCCACCATCTCGCGGATGGCCGGTGTGATGACCTCCTGTTCCTCCGTACCGAGCAGGCCCTCGTCACCCGCATGAGGATTGAGAGAGAGCACGGCAATGCGTGGTGCACCGATGCCAAAGTCCTGCTTGAGCGAGCGGTGGAGGATGGCTATCTTCTCCTGAATCAGCTCCTTGGTAATCGTGGCAGAAATCTGCGTCACGGGGATGTGACCGGTGACCAACGCCACCCGGAAATCGTCCTTCATCAGAATCATCAGCGCCTTGCTGCCCTCACCGAGTTTCTGCTCGATATACTCGGTGTGACCGGGGAAGTGGAACTGATCCGACTGGATGGAGTGCTTGTTGATGGGAGCCGTCACAATGACATCAATCAGTCCGTCGCGATACTCCTGCACGGCCTTCTCCAGCGCATCGAGCGCAGCCTTTCCCACTTCGGGGTCTTCCTTGGCAAACTCTACCTTCACCTCATCGTTGCTACAGTTGACCACACTCAAGCGGTCGGGGGCGGCCTCGGAAGCGGAATTGATGATGCTGAAGTTTGTATTCAGATTGAGGGCCTTGCGATGGTAGGCCGCCACCTTGGGCGAACCATACACGATAGGCGTGCAAAGCTCGAACATGACCGGGTCGGAGAAAGCTTTCAGAATCACCTCGTAACCGACTCCATTGGCATCCCCTTGTGTGATGCCGACTCTTATCTTGTTTTCCATTGAAAATGTGCTTGATTAAATTAGAAGTAAAACTTAGAAACTACCCGGCAAGCGCAGCGTATAGAGCGAGGCCTCCATCTGGCGCACCAGGTTGCGCTTGAGCTTATCCGGTGAGTAGATAAAGATTTCTGCGACGATGATGCGTTGGTGCTCCTTGTCGAGACGCATGTGCGACACATACGGGCCACCCATGAAGTCCCCCTTCACCCGCCATAGGCCACGCGCCTCCAGGCAATACTCTCCCTGCACGGTGATGGCACGTACATCGCTCATCAGCGAGTCGGTAGCCATATACATACCGGGCCGTGCTCCGGGGATATTGGCCTTCATCACCGAGTCACGCTTCTGGACGAAGTACTCTTTGGTGAAGGTATTCTTGTCGCGGTAGGGGAACGAGTAGATGACAAAGTTGCGGTCGCCGGTAGCGGTGTTGGTGCCATACCACAAGAAATCTTCTCCCTTCTTCGAAGAGGTCAGTTCGCTCGACACCCAGACATCGCAACCGAACATGGCCTGCACCTGCATCGAGATGGCGTCGCTGTGGGCATTCTCCAGCAGGGCGATCTGACGGTTCATCTCAGCCTTGGTGAAGAAGTCGATGATGGTCTGCCTGCTCTCCGTGAGAAACTGCTGTAACGAGGCTGGATCGGGGGCCTGAATGGTCAGGATGGCTTGGGGATTCACATAGACATCCTTGGCCGAACTGAACTTGGGCTGCGTGAATCGCTCTGCATTGATGTCCACCAGGATGATGTTGCGCACCATCTTGAGGGTAGAATCGAAATGGGACGGAGCCGTGTACATCATGCGGAACGAACGTTCCGACTGAGGCAGACCGGGCACGTCGCTATCGAGCACATCGTATAGTGCCCGTCCGGCAGGACGTTCCCACACACCTTGGTCAATCACCACCAAAATCTCGTAGGCACGACCACTCGACTTACCGCCTCCACAGGCTGTACAACACATGGCCACACACATCAAGGCCAAGAGATGAAGATACTGTTTCATAAGTTCTGCACGTTATCAGATAGTTTTTACAAAGTTACGGATAATCCCCTTAGTCATCCATACAAGAGGGCATAAAATACGTTAATCGGCTTGCGGGCAAGCGGTTGAAGCGGCACGCTCAGCTTCCTGCTTGGCGGTGGACAACATGCCGCAGGCGGCAAAAATATCTTCGCCACGCGATGCACGAATGGTCGTGAAGAGTCCATGCTGGGTCAGGTAGTCGCGAAGGCGGGTCATGGCCTCCATATCCACTCCTTGCAAATCGACTCCGGGAATGGCATGGAAACGAATCAGATTGACACGGCAATCCAGACCGCGAAGCAAACGCAGCAGCTCTTTGGCATAGGCCGGCGAGTCGTTCACCCCCTGAAAGACGATGTATTCGAAGGAGAGGCGGCGCTGCTTGCTCCAGTCGTAACCGCGCAACAGCTCCACCACCTCGCGGATGGAGAAGGCACGCTCGGCAGGCCACAACGCAGCACGCTGGGCCGGCACGGGCGAATGGAGACTGATGGCCAGGTGGCAATCACTCTCTTCGATGAAGCGCTTCAGGCCTTTGCGCAATCCCACCGACGAGAGTGTCACCCGCTTCGGGCTCCAGGCATAACCGTAGGAAGCGGTCATGATCTGCAACGCCTTGAGCACCTCGTCCACATTGTCCAGCGGTTCGCCCATGCCCATCATCACCACATTGGTGAGTCTGTCACGCTCAGGCAAAGAGTGTATCTGGTTGAGAATCTGTCCCGCTGTCAGCTGCGCCTTGAACCCCTGCTTGCCGGTCATGCAGAACCGACAATTCATCTTACACCCCACCTGCGACGACACACAGAGGGTGGCTCTATCCTCGTCGGGGATATAGACCGCTTCGACAAAGTGGCCCTCTCCTACCCGATAGAGATACTTCACCGTACCATCGACCGAGCGCATGGCTTCCACCGGAGGCTCCGCACCCACTTCATACTTTTCTTTCAAGAGTTCCCGGTGCTTCAGTGAGAGGTTGCTCATCTCGTCTATCGAGTTCACCTTCTTGTCGTAGAGCCAGGAAGCAATCTGCTTGGCTGCAAAAGCGGGCATCCCCAACGTCCTGGCCACCATCTGCAAGTCGGCCAGCGTGAGTCCCAACAGCATTGTTTTCTGCATAGATATCATCTGTGAAACAGACGGAGGATGCAGAGCTTAAGAAGCCACCTGCATCCTCCGCATGGTTTATTGTCTGTTGTTAGTCGTTCTCAGCCAATCAGAAGAAGAGATAACGCTGATCCTTCACATTGGCCTTCAGATAGAGGTCGTTCAGCATCTGCTGGGTAGCCATGCGTGCATAGCGGGCAGCCAGCGAGCTCTCCTCGTTCTCATCCTCAAAGGTCTCATTCTGCTTCTCCTTGGCATAGGGCTGCAGCACCAAGACACCCGAGATACCCTTCAGCGGAGCACTGACCTTGCCGGTCTCGGCTACTGAAGCGTAGGCGCTGACAACGGGTTCGCTGCTACGCAGGGCAGCTACATAGGCAGGAGCATTGAAGGTAACGTGCTTGATCGAATCGCTGACGGCATTCTCCATGGCCTTCACCTGGTCAATCGTAGCGACACCCTTCAGGTCGGCCATGATCTTCTCGGCCTTCTTGTCGCGCAGCAGCTCCATGCGCAGTTCGTTCTGCACGAGAGCGATGGGACGATAGCCTTCGGGGATGATGGCCGATACACCTACCACCATCATGTGGTCGCTCTCACCGCACTCATAGAGGCCGGACACTTCACCCTTGGAAGCGCCGAATGCCCAACGCAGAGCCTCCTTCGTGCCACGCACACCACCGATGGTGTGCTCGGTGCTGTAGAGGTCGTTGCGCTCCAGCAGCTGGTAACCAGCATCCTCGGCAGCAGCTTCCATCTTGGCCAGCGTGTTGTTGGCAGAGATGAACTGGCTGAAGTCGTTGTAGGCCTTGCTATAGGTCTCCTTGCTGAACTGTACTTCGCGCTTCACGACAGCAACCTTATATTTCTTCACGACGTTCTTCTTGTCCATCACCTGCAGGATGATGTTGGCCTGAGGCAGAGAGAGGTTGGTCAGTTCGTTCTTGGCACCATTCAGGATGGCATTGATGTAGGTCAGGTTGTCACCGTCAATCTGGGCACCCTCATACTGGGCCGAGGCCAACCAGGTTGCTTCACCGGTCTGACCATACTTCTTGGCAATGTCCTCAAACTTGGCACCACCCTTGATGGCTCCATAGATGCTGTCGGCCAGCTGGCGGGTCTTGTCGGCATCCTCGGCCATCACCTGAATCTGACGATACTGGATAGAGTCGGGCATGTCAGCCACAGCCACCTTCTTGAAGGAGTTCATCGTGTTGTCGGCCACATTATAATAAGGACCGTACTCCTGTCCGACGGCCACGGAATCCAAGCGAGCTACCACATCGTTGGGCAGCGACTTGGTGGTGTAGAACAGATCGACATAGGGTACATCCGAACCGGTAGAACGAACCAATGCGGCATAGTCGCCGGTAGCCTCAGCGAGCTGGGCGGTGTACTCCTCCATCTCTTTCTGCAAGGCATCCTTGTCGGCCTGGCTGGCTGTCACGTGTACGTCGATGTACTTGATGTTGCGAGTCTCGTTGAACTGACGGTACTGCTCCTTCTTCTTGTCGTAGGCAGCCTTGAAGTCAGACTCCTTCAGCGACACCAGCGAATCGGGCACCGAAGAGTAAGGGATGGCAGCCATCAGCAGGTCGGTCTGCTCGTTGCGTCCCTCGAAAGTAGCCTTGGCCTCCACGGGATTCGAGAAGATGGACTTGGACACCAGTGCCTGATACTTCTCCAGCAGGCGAGACTGCGTGAGGTTCTTCTCCAGGAAAGCCCAGAACTTATACATCGAGCTGTAGTATTCAGCATACTCAGCAGGCAGCTGAGCATTGCTCATCTTGGCATACTCTACCAGGAACTTCTTCAGCATATCCTTGTCGAAGGCACCCGTCTGGGGGTTACGGAACGGGGTCTGCTGCAGCAAGGGGTGCTTGCCCTCATCGATGATGGCCTGGATTTCGGCCTTCGTCACCTTCAGGCCCAATTTCTCTGCTTCGTTTTCAATCAGTTTGTTGTTCACGTAGCTTCTCCAAGCTTCGTCCTTGATCTGGTTGGACATCTCATCGCTCAGTGCAGCGTTGCCACGGGTGAACTTCACCACTTCGTTGTACTCTTCCACCATTTTCTGGTACTCCTGGGCCGAAAGGCTTTCGCCGTTGACTTCGCCAACCTCTTGCGATTGATGGGGCTGCAGCACTTTCCACATGTCACCTGCGATGAAAGCAAACAGCGCCAAACCAATTACAACCACCAATAAAGGTCCTTTGGACCGAATGTTTTGTAATGTTGCCATTTTTTAATTACTCTGTTATTTATTTATTTGTTATTTATTTCCAGTTTACTCGGATTTTAGCGCACGAAGATACAAAAAATGCAAATAACGTTCTATTTATTCGCGAAAAAATTGTTCGACGGAAGGATTATTCACTGACTTTCAGCCTTACAACCTCGATTTTCGTCGCTGTTACCTTGATTATCTTGAACTCAAACGGGCCGACCTTCACGACTTCATGCAACTTGGGAAAGCTCTGATAGCTGTTCAAGATCAGGCCTCCCACGGTGAGATAGTCGTCTGATTCGGGCAGTTCAAGTCCAAATGTTTCATTGACCTTCTCTATCTCCAGACGGGCAGACAGCACATATTCATGCTCCCCTATCTGCTTGCAGATATAGGAAGTATTGTCATGCTCATCCTCGATGTCGCCGAAAATCTCCTCCACCAGGTCTTCGAGGGTCACGATGCCCGCCGTACCTCCGAACTCATCCACCACCACGGCAATGCTCTTCTTCTGCTGCATGAAGAGGCTCATCAGCTTGTGGGCGGTCATGGTTTCAGGCACAATGGGCAGTTCCTTGATGTGATGGCTCAAGTCCGTAGGATTGCGGAACATCTCCGACGAATGGACATAGCCCACCACATTGTCTATATTCCCTTGATAGACGATAATCTTGGAGATGCCCGACTCGACGAAGAGATTCTTCAGCTCATCGAGCGTAGTTTTCTCCTCGACTGCTACAATCTCCGTGCGCGGCACCATGCAGTCACGAATCTTCACGTTGCTGAAGTCCAAGGCGTTTTGGAAGATCTTCACCTCGGTGTCCAGTTGCTCTTCATCTGCAGCATGTTCGATGCTGTTCTGCACGAAGTAGTCCAAATCCACCTTGCCAAACGCTTTGGCCGAATCCTCCTTGTTGACCTTCAGCCCTAACAGACGCAGGAAGATGGAAGAGAGTCCCGAGGCCAGCTTGGAAACGGGGAACAAGACCACATAGCACGCCATCAGCGGTAGGGCAAACAGACGGAGCATCAGATTGGGATTGATTTTGAACAACGTTTTGGGAAGGAACTCACCCGTCACCAGGATGACGAGGGTGGAGAGTACCGTCTGTACCAACAGCGTGAGGAACTCGTTGGGAATGACGTCCGCGAGCAGATAGGTATCAATCAGCGAAGCCATGAAGATACCATAGATGACCAACGCAATGTTGTTGCCCACCAGCATGGTGGAGATGAAGTTGTTGGAATTGCGGAAGAAGAAGCTCAAGATAGCCGAAGTCAACCCCTCGCGCTTGTCCATCTCAAAGCGGAGCTTGTCAACCGACACGAAGGCAATCTCCATACCCGAAAAGAAGGCGGAGAAAGCCATGGTAATCAACAGATATAGGAAAGTATCCATCTCAATAGACAGTATTATGGATTGGACGACGGGGTGGCTACCGATGGTTTTTTCACCGTGTCATGCTGCAAGGTATCGACCGCCAGAGCCTCCTGGTCGACGTAGAAGATGCCCTCCGGCTTATGGATGGTGTAGACAGTCATCTGTTGGTTGGAGTCAAATCCTTGGCCGGTGATGATGCGGTCGGGCTGCTCGATGCGGATGAAGCGGTCGGAATAGATTTTCTCCCTGTTCTGGTCCCAATAGAGCAGCTCGGTGAAGAACTTCTCGCCCTTCAGGTTCTTGATGACCACATGCCCCATCAGCTTCCAGAGCTTCTGCTTGTCGTAGTAGTAGGCTGTGTCGGACTTGATGCTGGCCTCCACCTGGAACAGCGTGTCGAACTTTTCCAGATAGACTCCCCGCTCGAAAGCCCAGTATGAAGGTGACTTGCGGTCGAAGACCAGCCACTCTTCGGTCTGGATGCGATAGCGGGTGATGCCCGAATCAGAAACCAGGGTGGTCACTCCTCGGGTATCCATGACCGGCAGCGAGTCACGCTCGGTGATGGCCTCGGCCATCACCTTCTTGCGTCCCGAACAGGCTGAAGATAAAAGAAGCATAACCACTGCCACGAGGGCAGTGGTTATGCTCATACCTTGATATAGTCCACGCTGAACCGATTGTCGCATAGAGAGAAATCGTCAGCGAATGGTTGTACTTTCACCAATCCAGCCACCGATAGAGATACGGTCGCCAGCCTTATAGCCCAGCATGAAGAGGTCCTTGGCCTGGGGCGTATAGCGGGAATAGGTAGAAATCAGTTCGTTGGCCTTCTCGGTCACGCTGGGGTCAACCGACTTGGCACGCTGCAACTTGTCAATGGCAACAAAGTAAACGCACTTGTTGAGAGCAGCTTCGTCGTTCCAATGGGGGTTGGATGCGTACATCTGAGCCAGCAGGATGTAGGCCTCACCATAGTCTTCCTTGAAGCTGATGGCTTTCAGGCAGTAGCTCTTGGCCTGACCCAGCTTCTTGGCGCTGAAGAGGGCAGCCGATGTAGCGTAGGCCATCTCAGCCTTCTTGGCATTGTCGGTCTCCATCGAGAGGGCCTCATCGAAGTACTTCACGGCAGCATCGAAGTTGCCCTTCTTGTACTGCATCATGGCTACACCCACGGCAGCGTCGGCCGAAGGATTGATCTTATACAGATAGTCGGAAGCGTTGAAGTAGGCTTCGCACTCGCGGCATCCCATCATCTTCAGGATGTTGACAGCCTTCTTCAGGAAGACAGAGTCAGTCTTGTTCTCTTCCACACGGGGACCGTAGATGTTCTGCAGCGACTCGCAGTCGGCCACACCACTGTTGATGAACATAGCTACCAGGTTGTCCTTGATCTGCGTCAGCACACGCTTCTTCGGCTCGTCGGGCTCGGCAGCGATGGCATCATCGGCATACTTGGAGGCATCGATGTAGTCCTGGAAGAACTGGTCGGTGTGGGCAGCATCACCCTTCACCTTCTTCATCGAAGCGTCGAGGAAGTGGTGCAGGATAGCGCCATCCGGATCGGCGGCCGTACCCTCGGCAGCTTCCTTCAGCCAGGTGTAAGCCTGGTTGTTGTCCATATTGGGCGCATACTTGATGTAGTCGATGGCCTTCTTACCCAACTCCTTGGCAGGATTGAGCTTGTTCTTACGCGTACGGTTGAAGTCAGGCAGATACTTGATTTCCTGGTCGTACACACCCATCAGCTCGTTGAAGTACTTCTGATAGTCGGCCGAGTTCTTGTCCTTGATTTCGTCCATGAAGGCACGCAGAATCTTCATGGCGTTGGTGTAGTTGAAGTAGCGCAACGTAGGGCAGTCCTTCAGCACAGCCATACAGGGTTCGTAAGCATCCTTGAAGTTGCCCGTCTTCACAGCCTCGCTGGAGATGCTGGTGTTCTTGTTACAATTCTCTGTTTGTGCATACACGCCGGTAGCTCCTCCCATCAGGAGCATAGCAGCCACAAATGTCTTGATTCTCATTGTATTTACATTTTTAGTTACTATATTCTATTTCATTCGTCTCGTCAATCTACTCTCCGCTTGAAGAACCAGCGTTCGTTGAACGTGATGCCGACGCAGATACGCAAGGTATTCTCGTCGAGGAATCCGTCAATCTTTCCCTCGGTACGCACATACTGGGCCGAAAAGCTCAGCATGGAGCGTGTGCGGGGGATAGGCAATCCGAAACCGGCCGTCACACCATACTCGTTGGCTGCCCGCTTGCCCTCAATCTTGTAGTAGGGCTGCGAATAGAAGGCACCCACCCGATACTTCACATGAGCCAGATAGCTACGTCCCAAGGGATTGGGCAGGTACTCCATGCCAAGCCCGATGCGGGTGCGGTTGCAGAAGGCGTCTTTCTCGCTCAGGTAGGCCGCACTGCTCCAGTTCTGGAACTGGGCATCGAGGGCCACCGTCAACCGGTCGTTGTAGAGATAGGCCAAGCCTATGCCCAACGTGGTGGGCAGGTCAAACGTACCCACCGTGTCGCGCTGCGTGGATGAGACCAAGGCGGAGCTCTGCGTCATCTGGTCGATGGAGTAGGCATCGTTGCTCATCGAATGTCCCGGCGAAAAGACCACTCCCAACGTCAGCTGGTGCTTCGGACTGAAAGTGTGTGTGTACTGGGCACCCAGGTCAATCTTGTAGCTCTTCACCGACAGATAGTCGCCCGTCGTCAGACCATAGGCATACGAATTGGAGGTGAACGTCTGCTGTCTGGTACGTGTGATGTCCCCCCAAAGGTAGGAAAAATTTGCTCCCACCGAAAGGTTTTTCAGTACTTTAACGCCCAATCCGCCGTACAACTGGTGCAGGCCGCCTTCTCCGGCATAGCTGACCACGGCCGTCTTGTCCTGCGCACTGCTGTTCTCCTGCAGTTCGTAGAACGAATATCCCACATTGGAAAAGGGCAACATACCCAGGCTCATGGCCATCCTCCGGCTCAAGCGAAACTCCATGGTCAGGTAGTCGAAACTGGTATTTTTGGCGTTCTTCTTCACGGATCCGTTGCTGAAGTTGGTGTTCTGCAACGTCACTCCCCCATCGAAGATAAAAGTCAGGGAGTCAACAGCCGTATAGGAAGCGGGATTGGCGAAATTCACCTGGTATCGGTCACGGGTGGCGTAGGCCACACCACCCATAGCCTTGCTGCCGGCAGGGCCCTGCTCGCTCAACTGTCCATAACCATAGCGGGTATAGGGCGAATTGGTATTATTCTGTGCGACAGCCATTTCTGCGAAGAGCATGAGCATGAGCGCCAAGAGCGTTTGTCTATATCTCGTCATTATTGTAGCTTAAAATGCGGTTCAGTCCTTTCAAAACTAAGAATTTGTCTGCAAAGATGATACTTTTTAAGTTTGTATCAAAAGGAATTTCATCGCCGCCCGTTAAAAAAACCAAAAGTTGAGGATATTTATGCCTTAGCGACACGATGTAGCCGTTCAGTTCGTGCTCCACTCCCTGCATCACACCGCAGCGGATGGCCGTCTGCGTATCCTTGCCCAACTCCGGCAGACGGCCATCGGCCTCCACCCGGGGCAGCTTGTCCGTAAAGGCATGGAGTGCCTTCAGCCTCATGCCAATGCCGGGCGTGAGGCTGCCTCCCAGGACGCGCCCCGCGGCATCGAGCAGCGCGTAGGTGATGCAGGTGCCGGCATCCACCACCAGCAGGTCGCGACCAGGGGCCTGGGCCTGTGCACCCACCACGGCTGCCAGCCGGTCGCAGCCCAAGGTTTCGGGCGTTTCGTACAGCACCTCGATGGGCAGCGGCGTGCGATGGTTCAGCCTCACCACCGGCAGGTCCAAAGCAGCAATCCGCGCTTCGGCCTCGGCCGGCAGGGTCACCACGCTGGAAACAATGGCCCGGCTAAACGCATAACCGGCCACCCAAGCGGGCAGACGGCTCAGGACATGATTGTCGTCATACACCACCTCCAACAGCCGATCGCCCTCGAAGGCGGCCAGCTTGGCGACCGTATTTCCGATGTCTATCACCAGTTGCATAGCTTCATTCTTCATGCTACAAAGATACAAAAAAAGTGCGAGAGTATCGCACTTTTTTCCGAGAAAATCAATCGGCCATCATTGTCGTCGTGGACGTCGTCTTCTTCTACGTCGTAGACGTCTTCTTCTTATTCTTCTCTTATCTATTCTATATCTTATCTGTTCTATATACGCGCGCGATATAATAGGTGTATTTTGCACTTTGCTGGACCGTTGCTGGACCAATGCTGGACCAACGTCGGACTTATCTCGGACCAACGCGAGCCTCATCACGGCCGTTGTTTCACGCTCGCACCATCAATGGTTTCGGCCGAAACCATTGATGGTAGAGGCGTCTGTTGTCAATCGTTTTTGCCCAACAGATACCAGTCGTACATGCGGCGCACCCCTTCGTCAATCTCTATCTGATGGTGCCAACCCAACGCATGGAGCTTGGAGGGGTCGGTGAGCTTGCGCAGGGTGCCGTCGGGTTTGGTGGCATCGAACGTGAGCCGTCCCTCATAGCCTACGGTAGCCACGATGAGCTCGGCCAGCTGGCGGATGGTGACCTCCCGACCCGTGCCGATGTTGATGTGGCAGTTGCGGATGTCGCGGTCGCCCTCGCGGTAGGTGTCCTTGAAGTCCACGTGCTCCATGACGAAGACGCTGGCATCGGCCATCTCTTCGCTCCAGAGGAACTCACGCAACGGCTTGCCCGTGCCCCACAGACGAACTTCGGTGGGGGTAATGCCGTACTTCTCCAGCATGGCCAGTATCTGCTCTTCGCTGCAGGAGCCATCCACGCCCTCCACGGGACGCAGGTCGAGGTCGCGACGCACATCGTCCCACCGGCCCTGCTTCAGACAGTGTGCCAGGTGAATCTTGCGAATCATGGCGGGCAGCACATGACTGCGCTCCAGGTCGAAGTTGTCGTTGGGACCATAGAGGTTGGTGGGCATCACGGCGATGTAGTTGGTGCCATACTGCAGGTTGAAGCTCTCGCACATCTTGAGGCCGGCAATCTTGGCAATGGCATAGGGTTCGTTGGTATATTCCAGGGGCGAGGTGAGCAGCACCTCCTCCTTCATGGGCTGGGGAGCCTCACGCGGATAGATGCAGGTGCTGCCCAGGAAGAGCAGCTTCTTCACTCCGTGGCGGAAGCTCTCGCCAATGACGTTCTGCTGGATCTGCAGGTTCTTGTAGATGAAGTCGGCCCGGTAGATGCTGTTGGCCATGATGCCACCCACAAAGGCAGCAGCCAGAAAGACATACTCCGGTTGCTCCTCGTCGAAGAAGCGGCGCACGGCCACCCCGTCGAGCAGGTCGAGTTCGCTGTGGGTACGGCCTACCAGGTTGGTGTAGCCCTTCTGCTGCAAGTTCTTCCAGATGGCCGAGCCCACCAGTCCGCGGTGGCCGGCCACATAGATTTTCGCACTCTTTTCCATACCGCTCGGCTTATTGCTGTTGAGAACGCAGATAGAGCTTGCGCACGAAGCGCATGTCGTGTTCGGCCATGATCTTCACCAACTCGGGGAAGCTGGTTTTGCAGGGGTTCCATCCCAAGAGGGTCTTGGCCTTGGTGGGGTCGCCCAGCAGCTGCTCCACCTCGGCAGGGCGGAAGTACTTGGGATCCACCTCTACCAGCACACGGCCCGTAGCGATGTCGATGCCCTTCTCGTCCACACCCGTTCCCTCCCAGCGGAGGTCGATGCCTACTTCATGGAAAGCCAGGGTAGCAAATTCGCGCACGGTGTGCATTTCTCCCGTGGCAATCACAAAATCCTCGGGAGTCTCGTGCTGCAGGATGAGCCACATGCACTCCACATAGTCCTTGGCATAGCCCCAGTCGCGGCGTGCATCCAGGTTGCCCAGATAGAGCTTGTCCTGGAAGCCTTGCGCAATGCGGGCAGCGGCCAAGGTAATCTTGCGCGTCACGAAGGTCTCGCCACGACGCTCGCTCTCGTGATTGAACAGGATGCCGTTCACAGCAAACATACCATAGCTCTCGCGATAGTTCTTCGTTATCCAGAAGCCATACTGCTTGGCCACGCCATAGGGGCTGCGGGGATAGAAGGGTGTCGTCTCCTTTTGGGGAACCTCCTGCACCTTGCCAAACAGTTCGGAGGTGGAAGCCTGGTAGATCTTGGTCTTCTTCTCCAGGCCGAGGATGCGCACAGCCTCCAGCATACGGAGGGTACCTACCGCATCGGCTTCGGCGGTGTATTCGGGTACATCGAACGACACCTTCACATGACTCTGTGCAGCGAGGTTGTAGATTTCGTCGGGTTGCACCTGCTGGATGATGCGAATCAGCGAACTGCTGTCCGTCATGTCGCCGTAGTGCAGGTTGATGGTGCGCTTCTGCTTCATGTCGCGCACCCACTCATCGAAATAGAGATGCTCGATGCGTCCTGTATTAAACGAGGAGGAACGGCGCAGGATGCCGTGTACTTCATAGCCTTTCTGGAGCAGAAACTCTGCCAGGAAAGAGCCGTCTTGTCCGGTAATGCCGGAGATAAGAGCTTTCTTCATGATTATCCAAGTTTATATTTTTGATATATTTTATTCACAATCAAAGCAATGGCCCCGTCACCTGTCACGTTGCACGCGGTTCCAAAGCTATCCATAGCGATGTAGAGAGCAATCATCAGCGCCTGCTCCGACTCGCCGAAGCCCAGCATGGACTGCAGGATGCCCAGTGCAGCCATGATGGCCCCACCCGGCACACCCGGAGCAGCCACCATCGTAATGCCCAGCATGAAGATGAAGCCGGCAAAGAGAGGCAGACTATAAGGCATGCCCTGCATAATCATCAGCGCCAAGGCACAGGCCACAATCTTCAAGGTACTGCCCGACAGGTGGATGGTGGCACAGAGCGGAATGACGAAATCGGCCACATCGGGATCCACCCCATTCAGCTTGGTCTGCTTCAAGGTGACAGGAATGGTGGCCGCCGACGACTGTGTGCCCAATGCCGTGAAGTAGGCGGGCATCATGCGACTCAACAACTTCAGTGGATTGCGGTGGACAAAGAGGGCAGCAATGCCATACTGCAGCAGCAACAGGCCGATGTGCAGCACGAAGATGATGCCGATGATTTTGATGAACACCATCAGTACACTGACCACCTGACCGCTATGGGTGATGTGTGCGAAAATGCCGAAGATATAGAGGGGGAGCAGCGGCAGGATGACCTTCTCGATGGTGCGGACAATGATGTCGCGGAAGTCGTGAGCCACGCCCTTCAGCGCCTGGCCATCGATGTATGCCAACCCCAGACCCAACGTGAAAGCCAGCACCAAAGCCGTCATGACATTCATCAGCGGAGGTATCTGGACAGAGAAGAAGCCGTCCAACGTGTGAGACTCACCGATATCGGCCAGGGGAGTGCCTGTCTCGATGAGTCCGGGGAAGAAGGTTGCCCCCGTGGCATAGGAGAGGAATCCGGAAAACAACGTGGCTCCGTAGGCTATCAGCGTGGTGAGGAGCAACATCCGTCCCGCCTGCTTGCCGATGTCGGCAATGGCCACCGTCACCAGACTCACGATGATGAGCGGGATGGAGAAGCCGAGAAATTCGCTGAACAGGTTGTTGAAGGTCACGAACAAGCGCACAAACGGTGCGGGCAACTGATTTCCCATCAAGATGCCCAACGCTATGGCGATGACAATGCGGGACAGCAGTCCCAAGCGGATTTTCTTCATACCAATTTACAATATAATTCCATACATGATGCAAAGATAGGGCAAACAATTGGAATGGCAAGAGGCGAAGAAGAAAAACTTTCCTGTTTACAAGTGTAAAAACAACCCTTAAAGTAATGAAAGAATGTTATAAATAAGCAGTTGTCCCCCTCCCCCTCTTGCAGGATTCAAAAAGAGCTGTTACCTTTGCATCGCAATTGGGAAATTGCTGTTTGGATTATTAAGGTAAAATAAAGATTAAGCGTTTTTTCATAAGTTGTTTGGATTAATAGATTTTCAATAGGAAAGATTAGTTTTAGAAAAGGTAAAAGAAGATTGTTTGTGGATTGATGAAACGTGTGACGAAAGAAAAGCCAGAATAATGGGGCTTTTCTTAGCAAAGAGGCGAGAAGTTCAACAGAACTTGCTCGTTTTTTTGTTTTTTTCGCCATAAATCACTATCTTTGCATCAAGTTAATATCTAATATAGATTCACTTTGGAAACGGTACACACTCTCATAGACTCCCTCCTTTTTCTCCTGTTTGCGGTACAGGTGGGTTACTTGTCGGTATTCAGCTTCGCCTCGCGCCTGCGGCGAAAGCCCCTCCGTCCCGTGGATAACCCTCTGCAGAAGCGCATTCTGCTCCTGATAGCCGCCTACCGCGAAGACCGGGTGATACTGGACACCGTCAAGGCCTGCCTGGCCCAAGACTATCCGCACGACCACTATCAGGTATTGGTCATCTCCGACCACATGAGCGAGGAGACCAACAGCCGCCTGCGCTCCCTGCCCATCGAGGTACTGCAAGTGGACTTTGAGAAGAGCACCAACACCAAGTCGCTGAAAGCCGCCCTGACACATGTTGGGCCCGATGCGCCTTCCGACCTCGTCTTGGGGCTCGATGCCGCCAACATCATCGGACCGACGTACCTGACTGAACTGACCGCCGCCTTCGCCTGTCCCGGCGTGCAAGTCGTCCAAACGCACCGAACTGCCAAGAATCTGAACACCAACATGGCCTATCTGGATGCCGTGAGCGAGGAAATCAACAACTCCATCTTCCGATTGGGACATGCCAACCTGCATGCTTCCGCTGCCCTGATAGGCTCGGGTATGGCCTTTGAATATCCTCTCTTCTACCGCGCCATGATGACCAACACATCGGTGGGTGGTTTCGACCGGGTGCTGGAGATGAAGCTGCTGTACGAAGGGGTATTCTTCCATTATCTGCCCGACACGCGGATTCTCGACGAGAAGATACAGAAGCTCGACGGTTTCTACAACCAGCGCCGTCGCTGGCTGTCTGCCCAGTACTACAGTTTTGGGGAGTTCGCCCACTACCTATGGCCGGCCATCAAAGCAGGTCGGTGGGGTTTCTGCGACAAGCTCTATCAGCAGATTTCCTTCTCTCGCGTGCTGCTGCTGGGATTCACCTTCATCTTCTCCGTGGTGGGACAACTCTTTTTCCCGGCCTATGCAGCCAAGTGGTGGGCACTCTTCGGCTTGTTGCTCCTCACCTTAGGAATGGCCATTCCACAAAGACTCTGGACATGGCGCTTGGCTCATGCCTTGATTCTGGTGCCCTACTCTTTCCTGCTGATGTTTACCAACCTGTTCCGAATGGGCGAAGCCAACCGCCGCTTCATCCATACCACGCACGGAGGTTAGCTACGAGCTACAAGTTATTTCGCCGGGATGAGCAGCAGTTGCTGCATCACCACACGGGCCATCCTCTCCTGCCCCAGCGTATTGGGATGGAGCTGATCGGTGGCCGCATCCCAGAAGTAGATGAGCTGTTGCTGCACCATAGGTTGCAGACCACTTACGGCCTGGAGGTCGATGACCGGCATGGCCCAGATGGAGCCGGCCTCTTTGACCGAGTTGACATAGGCATCCAGGTACTCGCCACAAGCATTCTGATAACTCTCGTCGGGCTGTACGTTGCTGTCGTTGAAGTTCGCCAATCCCCGATGCAGAGGTGTCATCAAAATGACGGGGCAGGTGGGATAGAGTTGCTTCAACTTCTGCAATGCGATATTGATACGTCCGCGATACGTAGAGTCACACAGGATGGGTGTGCGCTTCATGCGCGTAGCCCAGCGTTTCGGTTTGCCATCGTTGGCATACTCCACCTGCTCAAGTTGTTCAGAGAACCACTCTCCGATGGGTAATCCTTTATTGTAATCGTTGGTACCCATCAGGATGACGATGCCATCCACCTCGTCACCATGCTCGGCACGGAGTTGGTCGGTCTGCCGGGGGATATCGTTCCACTGCCGGCCACTGATGCCATAGACATAGGGTGTGATGCCCAACCAATCTTTCAGAAAGTCCCAGTACTTCTTTATCTGACTGCCCTTCAGTCGGGGGTCCGTGATGGAGTCGCCGAAGAAAGCAACCCGCTTGCCCAGCCAGGGAAGGGTATAGGTGCAGACCGTCTGAGTGGGAGAATTGTCAGGCAGCGGTTGTGCATACAGATGAGCAGCAGGGGCCAAGAGGAAGGCCGTAGTGAGGAGGAGCGTGTTTTTCATCATGACGGAGGATAGATGCGCGATTATTTTTCCAACAAATCTTTCAAGAAAGCATCCAGTTCGTCGTCCAATCCCTTCAGCAGTTCGTCGTTGACCAAGAGGGTATCGTCGTCCATCAGCAACAAGTCGGCCATGGTCTCCTTGTTCTCGTCCACCAAGACAAAGGAGTAAGGTTTGAGGATGGTGAGGTGTGCAAAAGCACCTTGGCTCTCCATGTCATGCAGCAGGGTCATCAGAACCCGTTCGATGCTTCCTGCATAGGCGTCTGCCTCGTAAATGCTCCACTCGGGAACAATAGCCGATGCCAACGGATTGTCATCATCATCATAAATGACCAATTCGCCGGTAGAAGCGTGAGGTTGCAAGTGTATGTCAGTCACCACAGACTGCTCTTCGCTACCTGTATACTTGCCAATGGCTTGGCTGATGGTTCTCTGCAATAAGGAGAGAGATGCTTCACTGAGTTTCATACGCAGATTGTTTCTAAAGTTGCCCAAAGATAAATGAAATAATTGAAATATGTACACCCGAGCGACGGTTTTTTCTGATTGAGCAGGAAAAGTTTGGATTTGTAGCGTAGAATTGCTATCTTTGTACATGAAAGAGTAACCTCATAAAAAGTTCAATATCATGAAGAAACTATTCCTCCTATGGGGAGCATTGTGCCTCGCCCTTGCCCTGACTGCTCAGGTCACAGAGCGGGAACGCCCAGCCGAATGGCAGCAACTGGTGCCTGGAGCCCGATTCATGGACCGCTTCCTGCCCATGCCTCCAGGCAGACAGGCCACCGGCATCTGGGGCACGGACAGTGTGCAACATCGTTTTGTAGACAATGGTATCGAACTCCCCACAACCTCCTTCTGGGGTGGAAACATCCTGCAGTCGGCCGATGGAGAGTACCACCTCTATGTCTGCGGTTGGGACGAATCTTCCCCTCGCGGCCACATGTTCTGGAGCAAGTCCACCGTCTATCATGCCGTATGCGACAATCCGTTCGGCCCGTTCGTCGTACGCAATTCCATCGGAAAAGGGCACAACCCCGAGGCCTTTCGCCTGAAGGATGGACGCATCGTGGGCTATGTCATTGACGGATACTACATGGCCGACCACGAAAACAGCCTCGTCTGGACCTACCATACCTTCCCCTTTGACCCTCGCGACCGCCGCATCATCGAAGGACTGAGCAACCTCACTTTTGCCCGCAGGCAGGATAATTCCTACCTCATGGTATGCCGTGGAGGTGGGGTATGGATTAGCCGCGACGGACTCTCCACCTATCATCAAGTCACAGACAAGCGCGTATATCCTCCTGTGAAAGGCGAGTTTGAAGATCCGGTTGTATGGCGCGATGAGTTGCAATATCACCTGATTGTCAACGATTGGTTGGGACGCATCGCCTTCTACCAGCGTTCACTCGATGGAGTACACTGGGTGACGGAACAAGGAGAAGCCTATGTGCCAGGGGTATCGGTGCATCCTGACGGCGAGGTGGAACATTGGTTCAAATACGAACGTCCCAAGGTGTTTCAAGACCAGTATGGCTATGCCCAGCAGATGAACTTTGCCGTGATAGACACCATCAAGTGGGAAGACCTGCCTGGCGACCGCCCCAGCTCCACGCCCATTGCCATTCCGCTCAACAAGGGAGTGCGTCTGGAGGTACTTAACCAAGAACCCATTACCGCCAAGACGAAAACCATCGATGTACGCTTCCTGGCCGACGAGACGTTTCATCCGCAGCGGGACGTCGATGTAGCCTCCTTACGCTTCGGTTCGTTCAACGAGGTGAATTTCGGACGGGGTTGTCAGGCCTTGAAGTCACGTCCCGACGGCGACAACCTGATTGTCACCTTCCGAGGCAAAGGGAGCGGCATACAAGCCGATGAGTTTGCTCCGAAACTGATAGGCCGTACCAAGGAAGGAAAACTGCTCTATGGATATGCCCGCCTGCCCTATGTGGACTATCAACCCGCCTTGGTATCAGCCCGTCGCCCTGCATACGACCCGGACAAGCGACAATTGAAGGTAGAGATACAGAACTTTGGCCTGTCAGCCTCACGCCCCATGAGAGCCGAGGTGATGGGTGAACAGGCCTCATTCGGCAGCATAGAGGTGCCAGCTTTGCAACCCTACGAAGCACAGAGCTTTACCTTGCCGGCCACACTGACCGAAGCGAGCGAGAAACAGACATTTGTCATCGTTTTCAGTCGCCAGGGAGTGGAATTGGAGCGAAACACCTTGCCCTTCGTCGGGCCGCAGAAGATCAAGTAATCCTCCTCCTCACTCGCTCACCCCTTTCGTCTGCATCTGGAGCAAAGGGAGCAGGGTGGCACGCTGTTCCAGTTCCGAGACGTAAGCACTGGTCTTGATGAAGTTGGGTAGAGTCTGGATATCCAATTTCATCTCCTTGGAACGCTTTTCGTCCACCTTATCTATTTGTTTGGCCAGGTTCTGCGCTTTCCGGGCCCACTCCAGGGCTGTACCGATGCTATCCTGCATTTCATAGCCTAATGCGATATTGAAAGCTGCCTGCATCCGTGTTTTGGGTTTCTTGGAACGATAACTCTGTTTCCATAGTTCAACCGCCTTGTCCCAATCGGCCTCATGGACGCAAACCGCCGCATCGCGCATGGCTACCCCATTGCCAATGTAGAAGGAGCGTGGAGCACTCTTCCAATAAGGCAACAACGACTGCACGACCATCTCACCTGCAAAGTCTGATGCCTGTTTCTGTACCTCCTGGTCGGACAAAAGACGTTCCATTGCCGCGGCCAATGTAGGCGACGTGGAGTCCCAATAGATGCTGTCTACAGGATGCAAGGTAGCCATGGCCACCTTGCGGCCGGGTGCATAGATGCGCACCGTCGGCGAGACGAGTGCATCCACCGTGCCCTCATACAAAGCCACGTCGGGGAAATGGGTTACCTTGCGACGGGTGAGTATGTGAATGTTCTCTACAGCAATCAGAAAATCTGCCCCCAATTCTTGAGTCAAGACAGTGACCTCCTCGGCAGTCAATCCCTGTGTGCGAGGTATCGAGTCGTGCATACGCAGAACCGAATCGCAGATAATGACCTCGTCAAAATGGTTCGCTCGGGCCAAGGTCTGTGCCAACGCTTCAGCCGCCAAGGCACCTTTTCCGACAAAGAAGATACGCTGCTCCCCATCGGCAGAGCGGACCACCTGCGACGAGTCAGAGCCCACATCAGACATGTTGTTCACCACCCCTACCCTACGAAAAGAGGAGGGGAAACTGACCTCGGCAGGTACCCGATAATCGATGGAGAAGTGTTCGATGCTCTGGCAGGCACTCCCTAAGAGTGGAAGGGCTGTCCATAGAATCAATCGGCAGAGTTTATTCATTGCAGATATGTGTGTGTGAGTGATTCATGTTCCAAGTTAGTTCATAACCGATAGAGGGTCTGATAAGTTCATTCGTCCTATCCACCCTCTCCAGAGAGGGAGAAGGCCGATAGGACGAATGGTTAGCGTAGCCCTACTGGATTACAGATTGCGTCCGTGGCAATTCTTAAACTTCTTGCCGCTGCCACAAGGACAAGGATCATTGCGTCCCACCGTGCGCTCGGCACGATAAGGTTCGCGACGGGGTTGTTCGCGCGTATCGCGAGCGGCAGCTGCCTGCTGGTTGGGATCAGTCAGCTCTTGCTTCTGTTCCTGATAGCGGCTTCTGTCTTGTCTTCTTTCGGGAGCAGCCTGACGCACTTCCACCTGACGGGGAGCTTCCTGTTCAGGCGCTTCTGCCGGTTGTTCTTGTACAGGAATCTGACCACGCATCAAGATGGAGATGGTCTGCGTATTGATTTTCTCCACCATCGCATCAAAGAGGTTCACCGACTCCAACTTGTAGATGAGCAACGGGTCTTTCTGCTCATAGCTGGCATTCTGCACGGAGTGCTTCAGTTCATCCAGCTCACGCAGGTTCTCTTTCCATGCTTCATCGATAACGTGCAGCAGGATGCTCTTCTCGAAGCACTTGACCACCTCCTTACACTCCGACTCATAGGCCTTCTTCAAGCTGCAGGAGCTGGTGTGCATCCGCTGGCCAGCCGACACCGGAATCC
>CAMGAL010000002.1 GCA_946007445.1 uncultured Mediterranea sp. | reverse complement strand
CCGCCCAGCCCGCCCTCCGCCCCCATCACCGCGCCATCGGCGGCGCGGTCGGCCAGCAGCCTATCCGGAGGGAAGCTACAGCTCCCCATGGAAGTGCCTACCCACAAGCGCCCATTCACATCGTCGGTGATGGCACGCACCTGTATCGTGGCATCTTCCTCCGTCAGGAAATGACGAAACACGATGCGATCTCCTTGTCGCTCAGCCAAGTCCAGCCCCCCGGAGAAGGCCCCTACCCACATACGCCCCTTCTGGTCGCGATGGATAGCAAACACATGGTCGCCCGACAAGGAGAGCGAGTCGCTCTCCGCATGGCGATACCAGCGGTTCTCTATACACACTCCTCCTCCCCGGGTGCCCAGCCAAGGTTTTCCCAAGGAATCGAGTTCCACAGCATAGACATTGGAGTGCTGCGACTCATGGTGCAGAAGATTCAGTTCTTGGTCATACACGTAAAGTCCTCCCCTGCGTGTCCCCGCCCAAATGCGCCCATCCTCCGTAGCGGTCAGCATACGGATGTTGTTCGAACGGTCGTCCTGGACCACATATCCCGAGGGATAGAGATAGGTAGTCCCTTCACTCAAGACCGAGAGGCGCGAAAGGCCACAGTACTCGGAACAGACCCATATACCGCCCGAACGGTCAGCAGCCACCCCCATCAGATAATTGGAAGGGATACCCCCTTGCCCCTCTGTGTCGGCATAAAAATGCTGCAATTCGCCCGTGGCCAGCTCATAAGCAAATAGTCCGTTGCCATAGGTCGTAATCCAGATGATGCCTCGCTGATCGTGTAGGAACTGGAAACGCTCCGCATCGATAAATCCCATCTTTTCCGAAGGAATCAGGTGCAGAGGGGTGATCTGACGCGTATCGCTGTCGATGCGCCAGACCCATCCGGTATTGTTATAAGCCCAGTAGTTGCCCCGATTATCGCGTTGTACCCCACCACCAGATACATTCAACTCGGGTAGAGGCACCCAGGTGCGACTCTCAGTCTGATACATATAGCTGCCCTTGGAGGTCAAAAGATAGAGATCATTGCCTATCAGGAAAGAGGCGGTCACCAGCGTTTTCTGATTTCCAGCCAAGGGAAGAGCCGTCACCCGTTTCATAGAGCCATCGGCATCATTGTAGATCTGCCCGTGGACTGAGACCATCCAAGTGATTCGAGGCGATGTCAGCATCGTCAGTTTGGTGTCCCTCAAGGCAGGCACCGCCTGTCCGGCTTCAATCCGATAAGCCCCATCATACATCATCACCCAGACCTGTCCCTTGGCATCCTCTTCCAGTTGATGAATGAGGCCTGCAGGCAGGTTGTTGCGACTTTCACTGTAGGTGGTAGATTCAAACGTATCGCCTGTCGTACGCAGCCGGCGACATCCATTCCGCTCGTGCCACAGCCAGATGTCGCCATTGGACATCCGTTCGATGGACGAATAGTGTTCCCTGAAATCCCCACATCCTGTGAAGTCCACAAACCCGTCCTTTCGAGGGTCGAAACAGCTGATACGGTTGTTGCCCGTCGTGATCCATAGGCGGTCATGACAATCCTCTACGATAGCGGATACTCGATGTCCGCCCAAAGCAGGCTGCTGGTCATCGCCCGCAAAATAGCTGACGAACGTATGACCATCGTAACGGCTCAAGCCATTCAGGGTGCCAATCCAGAGGTAACCCCTACGATCTTGATAGACCTGTCGGATGGTATTGTTGGCGATGCCATCTGCCGTCGTGTATAAGATGGAGCGCACCTCTACGGCAGCCCATAGGGAGGTGATGCGCGGGGTCAGAAACAGAAAAATAATAAGGAGGTATCTTTGCATGATGACTTTTCAAGGTTTACGGCTGCAAAGATACCCCCTTTTCTGAAACGGGGAAATACCTATTTTGACTTTCCTCGTGTAGAAAATGTTTTTTCCTCGCGGGAAATCAATCCATGTGGAATACTTCGGGCAGAGGAATGGTCACGGGTGAGTTGTCGGCATTGACCTCCATGATGTCTGCCATGTAGTCCCACCATTTCTGTACAATGGGGTTGGCACCCATGTCTTGCGACGACTCTTCGCCTTTGGTTTTCTGACAGGCAAAGAGGATATTGGTGTCCTTGTCCCAATAGATGGAGTAGTCATAAACACCTCCGTCGGACAACATCTTCTTCAGCTCCGGCCAAATGGCGGCATGACGACGTTCATACTCTTTTTCAAATCCCGGTTTCAGGAACATCTTGAATGCTTCTCTTTTCATACGATTTCAGTTTTTAAGTTTATCAGTTATCAGTTATCAGTTCTCCATAGGTCACGTTCTTCTCGTTCAGTGCTTCGACATGCGAGGCGGCTTTGACAAAGTCGGTGACGACCTTGGCGTGGACATCCTCCAGCTTCACTCCTCGGATAGGCAGACGGGCATCTCCCTTCAGTTCATAGATGGCCTGGGTGGTATCGCACTCCACCTGGCGCATCTGTATGTTCCCAATGCGCGTAATGCGAGTTTCATAGGTGGGTACCAGGTCTTTCCACTGATAGAGCACCTCAGTGTCTATCTCCATCATACGCAGGGCCTTACGACACTTGACGTTCTCCAGTGTGATATTTTCCATGAAGCCTCCCCGACGATGGTTGGTCTTGAGGAAGAAGAGGCGATACACATCGTTGGTGAGCTGGCAATCGTGCATATAGACATTGCGCACGCCACCCGACATCTCACTGCCTATGCCCAGCAGTGTATGGCCGTTGACGATGGTGCATCGACGCACCACGATGTTCTCCGATGGGGTGTCCAGTCGCCAGGCGTCCCGATTGCGCCCCGACTTGATGACCACCGCATCATCGCCTTGGTCGAATGTACACTCCTCTACCAGCACATTCCGGGTCATCTCCAGGTCAATGCCATCGTTGTTGTGGCCGTGTGCATAGACCTTCAGACCACGGACAATGGCTCCATCGCACAGGTAAAGATGGATGGTCCAGAAAGGGCTGCCATTGATTTCAAATCCATCGAGCAACACATGGCTGCATCGGTTGAACTGGATCAAGTGAGGACGCAAGTGGTTCTCGCCCACCGCCATCTGCCTCCGCTCCACCGGCACGTCGGTCGAAGCCATCGTATAGAGTTGTTTCAACGCCTCCATGTGGGCAGCAGGTCGGGCGAACCAGGTGCGCCAGAGGTCCATCTGAGGTTCCAGCTTGCCCTTTCCCGTAATGGCTACATTCTGACAATCATAAGCATAGACCAGCGGCGAGTAGTTGTAGCACTCCATGCCCTCCCACGAGGTGGGTACAGCCGGCAAATAGGCCTCAGGACGATCGACAAAGCGCAGCACGGCACCCGCTTTCAAATGGAGGTTGACGTTGCTCTGCAGATGTACCGCACCGGTCAGCCAGACGCCTTCGGGCACGACTACCCGACCGCCACCGGCCTCACTACACGAGGCAATGGCTGAAGCAAGGGCTTGTGTGTTATCGGTCACGCCACCGGCCACGGCCCCATAATCCGTAATAGGGAAGTCACGCTCAGGATAAATAAACTCTCGAATGGGCTCCATGCGAAACGGAGCTTCCACCTTGACCTCCCTATACGGCTCGCGGGATGTGGCGCAACCCACCAAGAAGAGCAGAAAAATGGAATAAAGGGCTTTCATGGTTATTACTATTGGAACAAAAGTACATACAAACCTACAAACTCATCCCTACTGCGGTACCACCTCTTGCATGAAGATAGCATCCAAGCTCCAAATGGCTGCATCGTTGGTCGAGATACTCGGACACTCCAGCAACGGCGCAGGCACCTCGGGAGGCAGGACGTTGTACATACGGAAAGGCGGAGCCGGTGTATGCTCCAACCGTCCGAAGAGGTCTTCCCACGCCTCGGCAGCCATCTGCGGATTGCGCAGGTGCCAGGCGGCATAAGCCAGCAGACGGGAGATGCGGAAGCGGGTCTTGCGCAGTTCCCAAGCCTTCTGCTTGTAGCGGGCGGCCAAATCCAGCCAGGCGTCGTTCCAGTCAGGATAGTTCATCATAGGCATCATCTCGTTCATCACTTCGAAGCCTCCCATGATGGTCATCAGGTGATTGGTGCTCTCCAACTTGGGGTCGCACTCGCTGCTGATAATGCCTGTAGCAGGGTCATAGCCCAGCGCCAATGGCCCGGTAAAGATGCGGTTAGGCAACGCCACGATGCTCTTCATGCCTGCCAGTATCTTGTCGCGATAAGCCGTATTACGCGTACGCTCCCACTCGGTCATCCAGTTGCCGGCATAGGCCAGCCAGTCGGGCCCGATACGGAGACGGGCCGGTGCCGTGCAGGGATAGAGTTCGCGGGGTTGGGCCAGTCGCATGGGGTCGAGAGTATAGAGTTTCTGGTCGGCATCCTTCACTTCACTCATCAGGTCACCGCAACGTTCATCGGTCGTCAGGTAGTAGTAGAATCGGTTCCAGGCCGCCTGACTGATGCGGGCCTCCTTGGCGCCACACCCCCAATGGTTCACATTGTGACGACTGCCCAATCCGGCCATGGGGCCTATGTGATAGACATCCACTTCCGCGGTGTGGCGGGTCATGGCTTCCGACATCCGCCAGAGGTCGGCATCACCCGTACGCAGGAAGTTGTACCACAGCCACATGTTGGAGGCCAGTTCCGTATTGTCCCAAGCAAAGCCACCGACATCGTAACGCCACTCATGACGCACCGGGTCGTAGGCATGCATCACGTCGCCGTAGTGCCAGAAGCCATACCACTTGTTCTGCTCAATGGCCGCTTTGTAGAAGTCCACATAGGCCTGCAGGCGTTGCTCCACACGCTCCCGATAGGAGGTACTTTTGTCGGGCAGGCTCCACACGCCAAAGGCTCTGCGATCGTGCAACCATTGGGGCGTGGGCATCAGCACATGGGTGGCGGTCAGCGTGGCGGCTTGTCGGGCAAAGGCAGCCTTGCCTCCATAGCCTCCTTGAGGCAGCAGGCGGAGCGTCGATGTGCGAGCCACTCCGTAAGGCGTGCTCATACCCTCCTGCACATCCTCGTAGCTGGCCTCCAGGTCGTGAGCCACTTTATCGTAATGTCTCAAATCCATCGGTTCGGCTTCGGGACTCCAGAGCCAGGCCGTCAGTGTAGCGGCTCCCGAGCGGGCTCCACTGATTTCCAAAGCTGAGGGATAGGATTGCCAAAAGTCATTCAGAGCCAAGCCCATACCTCCCGACACATCGCCCACGAAGGCATAACCATCGCTGCGACGACCGGAGAAGGTACCTATCCAAGGAGAGTCGGAGGTAGCCCGCTTGCGGATGCTGAAGGCATCGGCCGTGAGCTGGCTCATGCGATAGCCGTCCCACGAGGCCCAATGATCCAGCAGGTGGCGGTTCTTCTCGTCAAACGATTCGTAGGGAGGGATGCGTTTGCCCTCCATCTGTTCCCGGTGGAGTCTCGACTCTCGGGGCTTGTCACCTTTCATGGTCAATATACGCCGTCCTACCAGAGGTTGTACGGGTTCGCTCCACACGCCTCCCTCGCCACAGGCAAAGGCCACATGGCGGTTGTAGAGTGCCTCACGCAGAGGCACTTCCATCTGCACACCCAGGGCACGGATAAAGTCTTTCTCCTGCTCGCCATCGAACACGAAGCTGTGTACCATCTTCACCTCACGACTACCGGCGTAGAAATAGAATCGTACCACAAAGGGCAACCACTCGCGCCCCTCCTTGCTCCGATGGATTCCCTCCACCCGCACGGAGGCACGGACGTCTCCCTGACGCTCCACCACGACCTGCCGCACCCGGCTCTCGTAGTGGGTGAAGGTCAGCTGCTCCAGCGCTTCACTCATGGGTGCGCTCTGGGTACTGAGGGTCAGACGCACTGCTTGGCCCACCTTCTCTTCGCCCACGCAGAGACTGTCTATCAACGATGTGCCTTGACGGGAGAAGTAGGCTGTCACCTCGCCGGTTTCCAGCCGAATACCCTGTGCATCTTCGCTCACACGCAGGGAGGTAGCGGACGCTTTCTTTACCTTAGAGTTCTTGCTTGCCCGAGCCAAAGTGAGCGACTCGGTGCCGGCCGGAATGACGCCGGCCACACCGCACCACTTCACCGATCCATCAGGCCAATAGGCCAGCGGCCAACTGTCTACAGGCACCTCTGTGCCTTGGGCTGTAGTGAGTGTCACCGCAGCATCGGCCGGCAGCACGCCTTGGTCGAAAGGCACACCGAAGCTGGCCGGAGTAGCCTCTTGAGGTACCTCACCCACCCAGTGCAAGGGTGCCTCAGTGGCGGGGGCAACCGGTCGGGCTGCGTAGCGGAAGTTGGTGATGCGCGTACGCGACAAAGTAGTGCGGAAGCCAAACCATCCCTCCATCAAGGGTTGCGGATCCAGATAATCCACCAAGCACTCACCATCCACATAGTAGCGCACACGCCCTCCCTCATTGCTGATCTTGATGTGATACCAGCGATTGGCTTGCAGCAGATGGTCACTGTCTGTGTACTCCTTCAAGATGGCCGGACGACATTTTGCGTCGGTCACGCCTGCCTCATTGCCGTCGTAGCGGCGGAAGCGGGTAGTCTTGTTGTGGTTGCCACCATATCCCACATAGTAGAGCTGCAACGAATAGCAGTTCAGGAAGATGCCACTACGCCAATCGGCTCGCTTCCAGAGGTTATCGGGATGTCGGGGGTCAGACGCCATCCAGAAGCAGTTCAGGTCGCTCAGGCGGTCGCCCTCACGCTCCACCACCACGCAGGCATCGTACTCGATGGTCACCTCGCCTTGCATCTTCTCTTTGCGCCAGAGGGTCAATCCCTTGGGTGATACGATTTCAGTCGTATCGCCTCGGAAGCTCACCCGATAGTCGGGCGACTCCGACTCCACTTTCCAGTAGCGGTGGAACTGGCGTTGGTTGAGCCCCGAGGCAGACTGAGCGCAGAGCTTGCCACCTATCGAAGCCATCAGACAGAGGATAATCAGTTTCAATTTCAGTTTCATATCAGATATCAGTTATTGGATCGTTATTTCATCTTTATGGATTAGAGGCATGAGGCGGCTGGTTGTAGGCCACATTCTGCCAGGCAATGGCCAATCTGTACTGACGGTCGTTCATCCAGGTAACGCGTCGGTCCGTGGCCGGAATAGTCGTGGTGTATATGCGCAGTTCATTCTGATTTTCCGAAGCCCAGATGACCTCTTCGCGCCAGTCGCCCAAGATGTCGCCCGACAGACAAGGATTACCTTTCGTTCCGTTATTGGAAACCACGCCTTCGGCCTTCAGCAGCAGATCAGTGGTTTCTGTCTGCCAGTTCCATTTGCTGATGGAGGTGTGGTCGAGCAACTCGGCCAAGGGGTCAGCATCCCAGTAGAGCAGGAAATTGCAAGAGTTCGGCTTCTTGGGAGTCACTATCTCGCCTGTATCCGCCCGACGCAGCCCGCCTATGTTGCACCAGCACTCGGCACCTGGGTAACGTGGGTCAATATCAGCCGCCACCCCTCGTCCGGCATCTGCTCCACAGGCCACTTGCCAGATGATTTCACCGGTAGCACCATCAAACATCGCGACAGCCGGCGTGCGACGACTCACCTCATTATCGCCCTCATTCTCATGTACACCAAACACCTGCATACCGGGTCGATTCGCAATGAACTGTCCGGCATGAAGGGCATCACCATGGCGCAGTCCCGTCGTATAGAGTCCGCGTCCGTTTTGGTCCACGGTCATGGCTCCTACACAGACCTCGTCGTAGCCGTCTCCATCGAAGTCGGCCACAGTCAGGCTATGATTTCCCATGCCTGAATAACCTTTCCACTCGGGCAAGGCGCTGTCAAAAGTCCAAAGGGGCTTCAACTGTCCATCGGTAAAAGTCCAAGCGGCTACCACCGTCCGTCCATACCAACCGCGAACCATGACGGGCGAAGGGGTCTGTCCGTCCAGGAAAGCGACCCCTGCAGTGAAGCGGTCGGAGCGGCCTCCGGTGTTGTCGTTGCCACAGTTTCCGCCTATACCGCCCCATCCGTCCAGAGGATAGCGCGTGGGTATATACTCCTGGCTATCCAAGGCTCGTCCGGTAGTGCCCTCAAACATAGTCAGATACTCCGGACCATTCACAATCTTTCCATAGGTAGGGCTGTTCTTCTCCCACGTGCGCCAATCCTTGTCGGCATTTCCTATCGGTCGGCCTGTGCCGTCCATGGTGCCATCGCCGGTCTTGCAACAGAGTTCAGCCTTGCCATCGCCATCGAAGTCGAACACCAGGAAGTTGGTCGTAGCAGCTCCCGAACGGACATTGGGTCCTAAGTCAATCCGCCAAAGCCGGGTTCCGTCCAGTTTGTAGGCATCCAGCAGGGTATTGCCCGTGAAGCCTCGTTGGGGAGGCCGCTTGGCATTCGAAGGGTCCCACTTCAGGACGATTTCATACTCTCCATCTCCGTCCAGGTCGCCTACGCTACAGTCGTTGGCCCGGTAGAAGAAGCGTTCGCCGGCCACCTCACCCCCCTCGGGACGTTGGATGGGCACGCGCAGATAGGGCAAGCGAGGCTCGTCTGCCCTACGGCTCCACGAAGCAACCTCCTTCCCCTCCTGCCTCAGACTCCATCGAACCGCCTTGGTCCAATCTACCGACGTATCCAGATAGTCAGTCGTTACAGTCAGCGGCCGGTCGTTCAACTTGATGGCTTTAGCCCCATCGGTGCTGCGATAGATGTCGAAAGCCAACTGAGCGGGGTCATCGGTCAGCAACATTCTCCAACTCAGATACATACCTTTCTCGGTAGGTATCCCCACCAACCCTCGCGACAGATGCTCGCCTGTGTAGGGTTGGGCAGTCAGCTGTAAGCATGTTGCCAACAGACAGAGTATAATCCATTTGACTTTCATGGGAGTATTTGACCTAATTCTGTGTTCTATCTCATCATTATTGATTCAACGTTTCCTTAAATTCCACCTCCACGATACGGAGTTCATTGCCCGTCTTGTCGCCACCTTTTGCCTTAAAGAGGTCCAACTCGCCCGCAGCAGGTGCAGCCACCTCGACAATCTGACCGAAGGCGTCGTCCTCGCTGCTGGCACCCTTCAGGCGGATGGTGATGCGGTCGGTGCGCACCGGCTTCACGGACAGGTGTACATAGCCCAGCGACTTCTCGGTCTCGCCACTCCATATCAGTTGGTCGCCGGCATAGATTTCCAGAGGATAGCTGCGCATCCGCCAGCCGGTGAGCTTCAGACAGATTTCATCCACCGTGGCAGCCCGCTCCAGCTGGTAGGTAATCCAAGCCGTAGAGAGGCGGCCATCGTTCTTCCACTCGCTCAGTTCGTTGTCATCGAAGCTGCGCACAGCCTCTTCGGCATGGGCACCTGCCGTAGCCGAGAGAATGGGTACAGATACCTGGACGTCGCGATAGGAAGGGGTATCGGGGGTCTCACCTCGGGTGAGTCGGCCCTCCAGTTCCAGCCCCGGCATATAGGTGCAGAGTCCATCCTTCACCTCTATGGGTGCCGAGGTCAGTGTCAGACGGGCCGGTTGCAAGCCATCGGCCTGTGCGGTGAGGCGCACTTCGCCGGCGGTAGTGAGCGAGCGCACCAGCACCCGGTTCACACCACACTCCACGGGCAGTGCCTTGGCCAGGATATAGTTGTCAGGACCTTGGGCAATACCGCCCCGCCACTCGGCAGGTCCTTCCAAGTCAAAGTGTATGAGGTCGTTGGCCAGCGGACAGCGTCTGCCCTGGGCATCCACCACCTCTACTTCCACGAGCACCACGTCAGAGCCATCGGCCTTCCATCCCAAGGGATTCTGGATGGCGGTCAGACGAATGCTTTGGGCCTCGCCGGCCGTCTGCAATGCAGTGCGGCAGCACTCCCTACCCTGTTCGTCATAGCCCACTGCCTCCAGCGTGCCCGACTGGAAAGCCACATCGGCAAAGGTGAAGAGGAAGCGGTATTCAGGCTCCACGCGACCCAGCGACTTGCCGTTGAGCAGCAGTTCCACCTGATGGGCCGAGCTGACCACGTAGACAGGCTTCACAAGGGTGTCGGCATAGTTCCAGTGGCCCACGATATGGATGCGGGGCTGCTCGATGTCCACCCAGCCGTCCCACATCACCTGGTGGGCAAAGAAGGGGTCTTTCGGTATGCGCATGGGGTCGGTCACACCGCTGCGGCGATAGTTCTCCACACCTCGGAAGTGGGTGTTGGTGTCGGAGAAGATAATCTTCACACCACCTGAGCTGACGCGGCTGCCTGTGCCCGGACGCTCGCGCCAGTAGTCAAACCAACGCTTCACATTCTCGATGGTGAAGGAGTCTTGGTTGTGGTTATAGGCGCGGGCATCCACCTTCTTCTGCACCGTATTGGTCATGGCCGAGAGGAAGGAGTTGTTGCCGGCTCCATTCTTGTGATAGGGATAGGAGTAGTCGTCCCAGTACTTGCGCAGGCCCTCGTCGCGACAGTACTCCATGGCCCACATGGGATGGTGGGCCGACTTGTTGATGTAGAGCATCTCGCCGCCATACTCCGCATCGCGGATGTCCAGCATCTCGCGCGATCCGATGGCTCGTCCGCCGTGAGGGTCATACTGGTCGCGGATGGCCTTCAGCTCCAGCATGTGCTCGCGGCTGATGCTCTCGTTGCCACCCTCGTAGAAGAGGATAGAGGGATTGTTGCGGTTGTAGATGATGGCATCGCGCATCAGCTCCGTGCGCTGCTCCCACTGACGACCTTCGCGGTCCTTCTCGGCATCGCCTGCCGGCATGGCCTGAATGAGGCCCACGCGGTCGCAACTCTCAATGTCCTGCTTGGAGGGCGTGATGTGCATCCAGCGCACCAGGTTGCCGTTGCCCTCCACTACCAGACCGTTGCTGTAGTCGCTCAGCCAAGCGGGAATGCCTGTACCCAGGGCCGGCCACTCGTTGCTGGTGCGCTGGGCAAAGCCATGCACCATCAGCACGCGGTCGTTCAGCCAGATTTTACCTTCCCCGAAGCGGGTCTTGCGGAAGCCGGTCCGGGTTGCCACCTCATCGACCTTCTTGCCATCCACCCACAGAGAGGTCTTCACCGTGTAGAGGTAGCCGTAGCCCCAGCTCCAGAAATGGAGGCCCTCCACCTCGGCGGCTGCGGTCAGCGTAGCGGTTTCTCCCGAGGAAACAGTTTTTTCCTCCCGAGGAAAAATTTTCAGCGAGGTACCATCCCTATCCACGAGTTCTACCTGATAGGCCACCCGCTGGTCGCGCTTCGTCTCGTTCTTCACCTCCGACTCGGCATGGATGACGGCCTTTCGGGACTTCACCCGAATGTTGTCGGCACAGACATATACACCTGTCGTACCCTGGTGGCTATAGAGCGGCAGGGTCTGGTAGAGCTCCCCTGTCAGGTGCAGCCACACATTCTTGGCGATACCACCATAGTTGGCGTTGAAGTTGCGGTCGCTCCACTGATACTTGGTGCCGGTGGAACGCTCCTTATAGTCCCAATTGTTGTCGACCCGCACGGCCATGACATTCTCCTTGTCACTATATATATAAGGTGTAAGGTCGAGGCCTACGGCCATGGCTCCATTTTCGTGCAGGCCGAGATAATGGCCGTTGAGGTAGAAGTCGGCACCCTGACGCACCCCTTCAAATTCCACAAACACCTTCTTTCCCTTGCTGCCCTTGGGCAGGCGGAAGTGCTTGCGGTACCACACAATGGTATCGGTCAGTTCGCGGATGTCCAACCGGAAAGCCTCGTCCTCGTTGAAGGGGCGCGGCAGCGTCACCTGTTTCCAGCCGGAGTCGTCGTAGCGCACTTCTTTGGCTTGGGGATCATCGCCCACCTGCAAGAGCCAGTCGGCATTGAAGTTAAATTTCTCACGTTGTTCGGCAGCCTGTGCCCATCCTGTCACTGCCATCCAGACGAGGAGGCTCATCACTAATCGTAAGGTGTGTTTCATGTCTCTATGGTCAATCAATTAAAGGTTATTATCTCTCTACAAAGATAGAACTTTTCCGAAGAACGTTAAAATAGAAAGTTGTGCATATTCATGTAGAATTGTATAAGAAAGGCGCACGCCCCTGGTGGTGTGTGCGCCTCTGACAATTTTAACTCACTTAAAATCAATAGCCGTAGTTCTGGTAAGCCTTCTTGCCGGCATCGTCCAGCTGGACATTGCTGTCGTCGGTCAGCATGTCGATGAACTGCTGCGGGAAGGGCTTCAGCGTCATGTAGTTCTGGAAACCACCCTTGGCCTTACCGGTCTGGCCGTTGGTGCCGTTCACGTTGTCCGAAATGTCCCAAGAACCTGCGGGATAGTCGGAGTTGCTGGGATTGGCACCCAACTGGTTGTGCCACTGGATACGGGCAGCCTGCACACCGGCATGGTGGATAACACCGTAGTAGATCTCCTCCTGGTTGAACTCACGGGCATACTCGTTGTAGATGAACTCCAGGAAGCGCTTCTCGTTGGTGTTGGCACCCGGGTGGTACTGCTCGCGCTGTGACTTGGCTGAAGTGCCGTCCCAGTAAGAGGCATCCACCTTGATCTTCTCGTAGTAGTCCTGAGCCACATCGTAGGGCCACTGACGCTCGGAAGCCTGCAGGGTCTCGCTGCCGTCATAGAGGCGGGCGATGACTTCGGCGCGGGTCTCGCCGGGCTTGTAGGCGGCACGCTTGCGCAGGGCGTTGATGTCTTCGATAGCCTTGTCGTACTGACCCTTGCGGCCGTAAGCCTCGGCACGTACCAGGTACATCTCAGCCGAACGCATCACAGGCACGTCGCGGCCACCATAGGCTGAGTTCTTACCCGAGCGGTTGGGGTCGTGATACTTCTTCGAGCAGGGGATACCCGTGTTCGAGCTGCGCTCCAAGCTATAGAAGTTCTTGGCACCCTTGAACGAGTAGTTGTTGCCGCTGGCGATGATTTCCGGACGATAGAGGTATCTGTCGCCGTCCTTCATCCAACGTGCATAGAGCACGAAGGGCTGTGCATCGGCTTCCTCTACGCTGATGGCGGTCTCCTTGGTGTTCTCCAGGATAGCGAAAGCCAGGTCGTTGGTACCCATCTTGTGCTCGCCGGCCACTGCCTTGCGGCCACCCCAAGAGGCACGGTCGTAACCGGCCCAGATGTGCTCGTTGAAGTAGTCAGCCTGGGCAGCTGTCCACGTGTAGGTCTTGTTCGCCGAGCTGTTGTAGGCGGCATAGTCGCCGTTGGCACCCGGAGTGGAAGAACCGGTAGTGTTGTTGGCCGTCTTGTACTCCAGCCAGAAAGACTTCTGATAGCGAGAGTCGTACACCTTGTCGGTGAAGACATCCAGACCGAAGTCGTTGTTGTGGAAGTTGAAGTTAGGCTTGGTGGGGTACTCCCAGCAGTAGTCGGGGATACCATACTTTTCGTTCACTACGTTGCCGATGAAGACGCAGAGCACGCGCACACCGTAGCGGTAGTCGTCGCCGCTCTCCGAGAAGATGGCGTTCAGCACGTTCTCCGAAGTCTTCTCGTTGGAGAAGTCACCCAGGTCGTGACGGAACAACTCGTTGTAGTCGCTCACCAGCGGATGGGCGTTGATGACCATCGAGGCATAGTGAATGCAGGAGTCAAGGTCGGCGGTACCCTGACCTTTGTAGAGCATACCCAGATAGGACTTGGGGTTGGTGTTGTCAATCGAACCATCGGCATTGCGGCCATACTCCGATGTGCCGTAGTCCTTGCCCTGGTAGCGGTTGAGGTACATCTTGGCCAGCAGGTGGGCAGCAGCATACTTGGTGGCACGGCCATACTCGGCATCACCATAGCTCTCGGGCAGATTCTCCACGGCATAGCGCAGGTCGCCAATCAGCTCCTTATACATCACTTCGGCCGGTGTGCGGACGAAGTTGTAGTTGGCGGGCAGTGAAGTAGACGACGTGGTCGAGAAGTAGACATCGCCGAAGATGGTGTTCAGTCCATAGTAGCAGTAGGCACGGTTGAACAGCACCTCAGAGAGACGCTGGGCGGCATACTTCTTGTCGCGGGCATATTCGCCCAGGGCAGCGCCGCTGCGGATGGCGGTGATGGCCTTGTTGCAGTTGTCAATGATGGGGTAGTTGTTGATCAAGAAGCCGGCCTGCTGCTTGCTCTGGAAGCCCATGTACTCGTTGGCTACTGTAGCAATCAGGTTGTTGGACGACCAGTAGGAGCTTGAAAAGTTGTTCAGGTCGTTGTTGCCGCTCGTACGGCAGCAGTCGTGACCGGTTTCAAACATATAGATACCCTCACGATAGCCCCAGTTCACGCGCACCGAGTTGTAGGAGCTGACGATGAGCTGGTTCAAGCCCTGTTCGGTGGCCAGATAGTCCTGGGTGATGGTGGCCACCATCTCTTCTTCCAGGAAACTGTCGGTGCAGCCTGCAAAAGCCAAGGCCAGCGCACCGGCAAACATATATTTCTTCATTTTCATCGTTACTGAAATTAAATGGATAGACAATTGATTAGAATCCGAGACGCAGACCGATGACTACGCTACGCGTGATACAGGTGTTGTTGGTCTGACCGCCAATGTGGTTGCTGGCATCCCAACCGGTGATATCGTCGGGGTTGATACCGGCCTTCACCAGTTCGCCACCGAAGAGGAACGGGTTGAGCACCTGACCGTAGATCTGGGCGCTGTTGGCGCCAATCTTCTTCAGGAACTGCTGCGGAACAGTGTAGGAGAGGGCAATGTTGCGCACGAGCACCATGTTGCCCTTCGTATAGTTGCGCACGTAGTCGTAGGTGCTGGTACGGGTAGCCGAGGTGGGCTGGGCAAACTTGGCACCGGTGTTGGTGGGGCTCCATACATCGTTCTCGATGCGGCGGCCGATGGTCTGGGTCAGGCCGTAGTAGTTGTTGCCGAAGCGGAAGTAGGTGAAGAAGCTGAAGTTCCAGTTCTTGTAGGTGAACGAGTTGTTGATACCGCCCGTCCACTTCGGAGACTTGTTGTAGAACACCTTATCGTCGTTGTTGAACACACCGAAACCGTTGTTCAGGTAGTTCACCACGGTACCGTCGCTCAGTGTCACGGATTTAGCTCCTTCGGTACCGGCAGGTACCTCTACGAGGGGCTGGTCCACCATCTTATACTGTCCGGGCAGGAAGGTCAGCTTGCTGATCTTGGAGTAGAGCTCCATCAGACGGTTGTCTTCGGGAGTATCCTGCCAGATACGGTCGTACTTGAAGTCCCAGAATACGTTGATGGGTTCACCCACCTTCCAGGGGCCGGTTGTGTCGAAGTCCACGTTGTTGGCCAGCTTCACGATCTCCTCCTTGTTGGTCGAGAAGGTCCAGTCGGTCTGCCAGGTGAAGTCGCGGGTCTTCACGTTGATGGTCGAGAGCGAGATTTCCAGACCCTTGTTCTGTGTCTTGCCGATGTTGCTCAGAATCTGGGCATAACCGGTGATGACAGGAATGCTGCGGTTCATCAGCAGGTCGGAGGTCTTGGCTACGTAATACTCGATGCTACCGCTGATGCGGTTCTTCAGTACGGCAAAGTCCAGACCGATGTTCATCGAAGCCGTCTTCTCCCAACCGAGGCTGAAGTTGGGCATCACGTTGGTCTTCGTACCGGTGGTATTCTGGGCGATGTTACCCACACCGAAGGGAATGTTGGCGTATGTGGAAGTCACCGAACCCGAAGTCTGGTAGGGAGATACGGCCGAGTTACCCGTCACACCATAACCTACGCGGAACTTCAGTTGGTTGATCCAGTCTATCTTCTTGATGAACTCTTCCTGCTCCATACGCCATGCCAGGGCTGCGGAGGGGAAGAAGTCCCACTTGTTGCCGGCAGCCAGCATGGAGGCACCGTCGTAACGGCCGGTCAGGGTCAGCAAGTAGCGATCCATCAGACCATAGTTGAAGCGGGCCATGTATGAGGCGCGCGACCAGGTAGAGTAGCCCGAACCGATGGCTGCCTTCGAGGTGTTGGAGGCACCGAGGTTGTACCACAGAGAGGTGGGGAACACCACTTCATATGCGCGGGTAGAGAGGCTCTCCGAACGGCTGCGCTCGGCAGACTGCAGCAACGTCACGCCCAGGCTGTGGATATCGGCAAAGGTCTTGTTGATGTAGAGCAGGTTCTCCAGCGTCCAGGAGAGCTTCTGTGAGTGAGCGTTGTAGGCTGCACCCGGAGCGGTAGAGTCGAAGCCGTAGGGGTTGGAGAAAGTCTCGCCGTAGTGCGAACCTTCACGGCTGTTGCGGTACTGGCCACCGAGGTTGGTGCGCCACTTCACACCCTTCAGGATGTCGGCAAACTGGCCGAAGTCCACTTCAGCATAGCTGGAGAAGTTCACACCGTAGTAGCGGTATTCATTTCTCGATGAGTTCATGTTGCGTACGATGTTGTGCTCGGCATCGCCTTCGGAAGTGATGAGGACGGAGCCGTCTTCGTTGTAGGCGGGAGTCCAGGGCATCAGGTTCATAGCCAGACCGTAAGAGTCCTTGGCCACGGTGTTGGAGAAGTTGCTCACCATACCGTAGTTCTTGATGGAGTGGGCGGCATTCAGACCCATACCTACGGTCAGCCACTTCATGGGCTTGATCTCACCGTTCATGTTCACGGTGTAGCGCTTGAAGTCCTGGTCGGCCATGGGCACTTCCTGACCCAGGAAGCCCAAAGAGAGGTAGAGCTTGGAGGTCTCGGTACCGGCAGAGAGCGATACCTGGTGTGTGTGCGTCACACCGGTACGCGTAGCCAGGCCACCCCAGTCGGTGGTTTCCAGCTTGCTGGCATCATAGACGGGCACCATGTCGGCATAACCCATCGCCTTCTCTTCAGCAGTGGCGGCACGCAACACGGGGCTGCCGTCGGCGTTCAGCTGGTAAGCCTGAGCCACGCGGCTGTCCATGTAGCTCTGCGTACCCAGCCAGAGAGCACGGTCGCGGTTGGGGTCGGGAGCCGTGCCATAGGCACCGTTGTAGGTACCACCGGCAATGGCCGAATTACGTTTGTAGTCCAGCAACTGGCCCGAGTTCATGTAGTCGGTGGTTGAATCCAGGAAGCTGAAGGTCAGCGAACCATCGTAGTTGATGGTGGTGCGACCCGTCTTACCCTTCTTCGTGGTCACCAGGATGACACCGTTGGCACCGCGGCTACCATAGATGGCGGTAGCTGAAGCGTCCTTCAGGATTTCCATGGACTCGATATCCGAGGGGTTGATGTCGGCGATTGAACCGGCCGTCATGGGAATACCGTCGATGACGTAGAGGGGGTTGTTGTCAGCCGTGATGGAGCGGTTACCACGGATGCGGATGTCGCCCAACTCACCGGGCCGGTTGTTGGAGGGGATGTCCACACCGGTCACCTTACCCTGCATGGCCTGGAGGGCGTTCTGCACGGGGCGCTCCTCAATGGTCTTGCTCGTCACGCGCGACATGGCACCTGTCACGTCACTCTTCTTCTGCACACCATAACCTACAACCACCACTTCTTCCAGCATTTCGCTGTCTTCCTGGATGGTGATGTTCAGCACGCTCTTGCCGGCCACAGGCACTTCCTGTGTCTTATAGCCCACGTAGCTGATTTGCAGAATACCCTGTTCGGGTACATCACTGAGGATGAAGTTACCGTCGATGTCGGTGATGACACCGTTGGTGGTACCTTTCACGAGGACGCTGGCACCGATCACCGGTCCCATGGCATCGTTTACAGTACCTTTCACTGTCTTCGTCTGGGCGAAGCCATCTATGGCCATCGCAGCCAGCAAAGCGATGAAACAGAGCCGCTGGATGATGCCCAAGCGGCCTAACAGACTTTGAGATTTTCTGTCTTTCATACTATAAATTTTAAGTTAAACAAACATTAAATATGTAGTTACGATTGGAGATTTTTCCATTTTCGGCAGCAAATATAGCGCTTTTCATGAACTGCCATTATGGAATATCGTCTTTTTTTCATGTATTTTTTGGTCATTAGGCCGCTAATTGTCAAATCGCATAGGATTCCTGTCAAAAAGTGCAGTGGCTATCCCAAAGCATGTTTTCGTGTGCAGGATGAGCGATGAAACCACGGTTTTCTTTGGCAGGGGGAGCGGCGCAGGTATGAATGTGGAACCTGTTTTGCTGTTACTTAATGATTGTTTTTTGCATGAATTGCGGATAATTACACCAAAAAAACAGCAAAATCCATGAAAGAATATCAAATAAATGTTCTATATTTGCACACAAATATGGAGAATTCTCCCATTGAGATGATTCATATACCTTTTGTTTAACTTAATATTTATAGTATGAAAGACAGCAATCAAAAAAGTCTGTTTGGCCGCTTGGGCATCATCCAGCGGCTCTGTTTCATCGCTTTGTTTGTGGCTCTGGCTATGAATGCCTTTGCGCAGAACAAGACAGTGAAAGGTACTGTAAACGACAACATGGGACCGGTGATCGGTGCCAGTGTGCTCGTGAAAGGTACTACCAACGGTGTTATTACCGACCTTGATGGTAACTTTACCCTCAGTGATGTACCCCAAAACGGTACGCTTCAAATCAGCTACGTAGGATACAAGACACAGGATGTGTCTGTAGCTGGCAAGAGTGTGTTGAGCATCTTGTTGCAGGAAGACACCGAGATGCTGGAAGAAGTGGTGGTTGTAGGTTATGGCGTGCAGAAGAAGAGCGACGTGACGGGCGCCTTGACCCGTGTGGGAGAGAAGGAGTTGAACACGAAGCCTGTGTCCAATGCTTTCGAGGCCTTGCAGGGTAAGGCTGCCGGTGTGGATATCACCTCCAGCGAGCGTCCGGGTACAGTGGGTAGCATCCGCATCCGTGGCAACCGCTCTATTACTGCCGGACAAGGCCCCCTCTACGTGGTGGATGGTGTTCCCTTGAGCTCAGGCGGTATCGAGAGCATCAACCCGCGCGACATCGAGGCTATCGACATCTTGAAGGATGCCTCTTCGACTGCTATCTATGGTAGCCGTGGTGCCAACGGTGTGGTACTGGTGACTACCAAGCGCGGTAAGACGGGTGCCTTGAAGCTGAACTACTCGGGTTCTGTCACCTTTGAAAACCTGAAGGATAAATCCCCGGCCATGAGTGCCAGCGACTACATTACCTGGCGTCGTTGGGCTTACTACAATGCCGACCCCACCAAGAATCCTCGTGGCGACCAGCCGAATCAGGAACGTGATAAGGACTACTTCGGCGGCGATGATCCCTATGCTACTGCCAACGTCATGAAAGGATGGGCCGGTGGAACTTGGGACGGCTCGAAGGTGTCCAATACGGATTGGGGCGACATCGTGACCCAGACAGGTATCACCCATGAACACACGCTGAGTGCCACGGCCGGTACAGAGACTGCCCAGAGCTTCTTCTCGCTGGGCTATCTGAAGAACGAAGGTACACAGAAAGGACAGGAGTACGAGCGCTACAATGCAGCCATGTCGGTAGATATCCAGGCCAAGCCTTGGTTCAAGATGGGCGGCTCGGTCAATGCTTCTTGGTCTATTCAGGACTATGGTTACTCTCGCACCGGACAGGTGGGCACCAGCTCAGGCCCGGTGGATATCTACAGTGCAGCCAAAGCCATTCCCCGTTATGGTGTGCCTTATAACGATGAGGGTGATATCATCACCAATCCTTGCGGATCTGTGACGAACGTCCTGACCGTCGTGGATGAATGGAAGAAATCTACCGATAACCGCGAGACTTTCCGTGCCCTGGGTAGCTTCTATGCCCAGATTGACTTCGGCAAACTGTGGGAGCCCCTGCAGGGCTTGACCTTCAAGTCTTCGTTCGGTCCCGACTTCCGACACACGCGTCAGGGTATCTTCCTGAGCAAGGAGTCTGCCGGTCGCGCCGGTAGTAAGAACTATGCCAAGTACAGCACGCAGCGCTACCTCTCTTGGACATTGGACAACTTGATTACCTATGTCAAGTCCATCCAAGATCACACCTTCACGGTGACTTTGCTGCAGAGTGCCTCCAAGTACAACTACGAACATGGTAGCATGAACGCCTCTGCCATCCCCAACGAGCACTTCTTGTGGTACAACCTGGGTAGTGTAGATATTACCGATGCCGCTACGTATGGTGCAGGCATGGGTACAGGACTGACCGAGAGCCAGTTGGCCTCCTATATGGCTCGTGTGAACTACTCGTATAAAGACCGCTATCTGTTGACCGTATCAGGTCGTTACGATGGTTCGTCCGTGTTGGCCAAGGGCAATAAGTGGGACTTCTTCCCCTCTGCAGCCTTGGGTTGGCGTATCGACCAGGAGGAGTTCCTGAAGGATGTATCGTGGATCAGCCAGTTGAAGCTGCGCTTCGGTGTCGGCGTGACGGGTAATGCCGCCGTATCTCCTTACGGCACACTGGGTAACATCCAGAGTTTCTTCGTGCCTTTCGGCAATGTCCTGACGCAGGCTTACGCTACCAATGAGCCTTACTATACCGGCACTCAGGTGGGTATGGCCAATAAGAATTTGGGTTGGGAAAAGACCACCCAGTTCAACTACGGTATTGACTACGGCTTCCTGAACGGCCGCATCAACGGTACGTTTGACTTCTATCACTCCAAGACCAACGACCTATTGCTTGCCATGAAGATTCCTACCCTGACCGGTTTCCCCTCTACAGTGGCCAACGTGGGTAAGACCAAGAACATCGGTTTCGACCTCTCGCTGAATGTCATCCCCGTACAGACCAAGGATTTCGAGTGGATCTCTTCTATCAACACTTCTTATTCGAAAGATGAGATTGTACAGCTCTCCAACGGTAAGGAAGACGATATCTCGAATGCCTGGTTCATCGGCGAGTCCATCAATGTACATTATGGTATCGACAACTTGGGCTTGTGGCAGGAATCCGACCAGGCAGAGATGGACAAGTTCAACGCCAACGGCCACAAGTTTACGGCTGGTAGCGTACGCCCGAAAGACCAGAACGGCGACTACAAGATTGACAATGAAGACCGTGTCATCTTGGGCAACAAAGATGCCAAGTGGGTATTGGGTTGGAGCAACAGCTTCAGCTGGAAGAACTTTGACCTGAATATCGAGCTCTATGGCCGCTTTGGCTACATGATCAGCACCGGTGGTGAAGGCCAGTATGGTATGTACAACCAACGTGAGATTGACTACTGGACGCCCGACAATCCCAACGCCGAGTGGCAGAAGCCCGTATATAGCACAGCCGGTGGTGACTCCTACTCCAGCCTGCTGGGTTTCAAGGACGCCTCCTTCATCAAGCTGCGCAACATCTCTTTGGGCTACAACTTCGACAAGAAGCTCTGCAAGAAGATGGGTATCGAGTCGCTGAAGGTCTATGCACAGGGCAAGAACCTGGGCAACCTCTACTCATCGGTGGATTTCATCGACCTCGACCTGGGTACGACTTACTACAACCGAGGCTTCACATTCGGTCTGCAGGTGGGCTTCTAAATATCTATGAGTGGATTGATAATCAAGAATATAATAATAGAAATGTATATGAAAAGATTATATAGCAAATTTCTGACGGCAGGTTTGGCTGTAGCGGCCATAACCAACTTTACAGCCTGCAGCGAGAGCTTCCTTGACGAAGACAATCGCACCGCCTATACTACCCAATATTTTGAGACTTCGCAGGGCATTCAGGATTTGGCCACGGCTCTTTATGGAAACATCCGTTGGCACTTTGGCTACGAGTGGGCTTATGGTATTACCCTCTATGGTACGGACGAGTTCACCAACGGCGCTGACTTGACCGCCGAACCCTGGAACACCTACGACAACCGCCTCAGCTCCATGGACTGCACACCGGCTACGGGTGCTGCCAACAAGAACTGCCCGGCCGTTTCGGCCTTGTGGGACCAGATGTATTACGGTATTGCCACGGCCAACATCATCATCACCTATGCCAACCGGGTAGATGACGAATCAGTACGCACCAAGTGCCTCGGCGAGGCCCACTTCCTGCGTGGCTACAACTACTACCGTCTCTTTGCCCAGTATGGTGCGGCCGTACTACAGTTGCAGGCTACGGAAGGCGTTGTAAAGACCTTTACCCGTGCTACCGAAGAGGAGATGCTCAATCAGGTGATTGCCGACTTTGAGGAGGCCTACAAGATGCTGCCCGTGGATCGCTGGCGTGGTCCCGGCTGCTGGACCAAATACACTGCTGCGCATTTTCTGGCCAAGGCATTACTCTACCGCCAGTCTGAGCGTTGCAGCGACTGGAACTCGGCCTATCCTGCCGACACGGATCTGAATCGTGTGGTCAGCTTGGCTGACGAAGTCATTGCTGCATGTCCGTTGTCTGCTGACTACAACAGCCTCTATGCCATCTGGACAGGGACGGATTGTAAGAATGAGGATCAACCCGAAATCCTGATGTCCTGCCAGCACTCTGAATCGGCTGCCGGACGTTTTGGTAACCGCACCTACAACTATTTCACGCCCCAGTTCTCCAATTTCTCTGGCGGATGGGTTCAGCGTGGCCAGTATATCGGTGGTATGGACTTCCAGCGTTGCCGTCCTACGGAGTATGCTTACGCCGTATTCGACAATGTGAACGACTCCCGTATGTGGAAGACCTTCAAGACCGTCTATGGCATCAACCACGCCGTAGCCGCTCCCGACTATGTACCTGCTGAGAACAAACCTGCATTGGGTGACCTAGGTATCGCCTTCATCCTCAACAAGAAGGATGATCCCCGCTTCCAGAACGAGGATACTTATGGCAGCTATGGCCGTGCCGGTAAGGAGCACACTTTCGTACATCCCGAGTCGGGCAAGTGGGTGCCCAATGTATTCCCTGTCTATCTGGGTGGCAAGTATGTGATGAACACCTACGGCGTAAGTGGTAATACCGCCACTTCCAACGTGTTCTGCGGTATCAACAAGACCGAGGATGGTAGCCGTACGGCAGAGAAGGGTGACGCTCATCGCGACGTCATCATGGCCCGCTCCGGCGAGACCTACCTGATTAAGGCCGAAGCTCAGGTTCGTCTGGGCAAATATCAGGAGGCTATCTCGACTGTGAACCAATTGCGCAAGCGTGCTGAATGGAAGAACGGTGAAAATCGCGAGTTCTACACCGACGGTTCGATGGCTTTCCTGAAAGAGTATGGCGGCGATGCCGACAACTCGACTGCTGACTCAAATACTCCTAAAAAGAATAAGGACTACAGTGGAAAGATTCTGACCAACCGAGAGGCCTTCAAGTACTCCTTCATTCAGCAGAGCACCTACTACCTCTCTACAGGCATTGAACGGACAACAGAGCCCTCCAACCTACAAATCGCCAGCTACACCAAGTTGCCCGATGAGGACGAAGCTATCCTGGCTACCATTGGTGTCAGTGGTGACAAGGACCGCCTGATCAACTTCATCATGAACGAGCGTACTCGCGAATGCCTGGGTGAATGGAACCGATGGGAAGAGCTGAGCCGCACCAAGCTGTTGGTAAAGCGTGCCAAGCTCTTCAATCCTGAAGCTGCTGCCAATGTGGCCGATAAGCACAATCTGCGTCCCATCCCGCAGACATTCATCGACCAGTTGCAGAACGAAGACGGCACCAACCTGTCTGACGCAGACAAGGCCAAGTGGCAGAATGCAGGATATTGATGTGGATAGACATTCGTTTATCTAACGATAGATGACTTTCAGAGCGTGGCGTCCCATGAGGGGAGTCACGCTCTGTTTCGCTGAAAATCTACATGGCAGAACAAAAAAGTGGCTCATTCTTGTACAAAAATCAAGTGGTTTGTACGAAAATCCATCTTGCTATGAATAAAAAAGCCTATATTTGCAAATGAATTACTAACCATCAACCGTTAACCGAATGAACAGGAAATTGATACTGGCTTTCTTGGCACTCTGCTTCATTGCCATGTCCGGCCAAGCACAACAGCTACCTGACGCCAAAGAGACGATGCGCACCATCGTCAAAGTGAATGACTATTTTATGAAAAAATGGCCCGACCCGGGTATGCCCACCTATGTCAACAAGATGCGCCCCAGCAGCCTCTGGACACGCGCCGTCTACTACGAAGGCTTGATGGCTCTCTACACCATCAATCCGCAGCCGCGCTACTTCCAATATGTGTACGACTGGGGAGAAGCCCATAAATGGACACCCCGCAACGGCTGCACTACCCGCGATGCCGACGACTACTGCTGCAGCCAGACCTATATCGACATGTACCGCATCACCAAGGAGTGGCGCATGATACAGAACGCCAAGGTGAATGCCGACATGATAGTCAACTCACCGCAAGTAGGTGACTGGTGGTGGATTGATGCCATACAGATGGGTATGCCCGTCCTGGCCAAGCTGGGCAAGGAGACCGGTGACCGCCGCTACTGGGAGAAGATGTGGGAAATGTACAGCCACACGCGTAACGTGGAGGGTGGCAACGGCATGTATAACCCCAAAGACGGATTGTGGTGGCGTGACCGCGACTTCGACCCTCCCTACAAGGAGCCCAACGGCGAAGATTGCTACTGGAGCCGTGGCAACGGTTGGGTCTATGCCGCACTGGTGCGCGTGCTGGAAGAGACTCCGGCCGATGAAGCGCATCGTCAGGCCTATATCGACGACTTCCTGGCCATGAGCAAGGCTCTGAAGAAGTGCCAGCGCAAGGATGGCTACTGGAACGTGAGCCTGCACGACGAAAGCAACTTCGGTGGCAAAGAGACCTCGGGAACCTCGCTCTTCGTCTATGGCATGGCGTGGGGCGTACGCCAAGGCCTGCTGCCTCGTGCCGAATACCTGCCTATCCTGCTGAAGGCATGGAATGCCATGGCCAAAGAGGCCGTACATCCCGACAACGGCTGCCTGGGCTTCGTACAAGGCACCGGCAAGGAGCCTAAAGACGGACAACCCGTAGGCTACGACAACCTGCCCGACTTTGAAGACTACGGCATCGGTTGCTTCCTGCTGGCAGGAGCGGAAGTGTACAAACTGAAATAACCGGATTCTAAATGAACTCTCACATAATTCGATTGTAATTGGACGAAAGGAGTGACTGCGAAGTTACTCCTTTTTCCATAACCCCTTCAAAACATGACAGAAACGATGAAAAAATTGACAGCTATCAGACTTTGGATTCTCTGGGGATGCCTATGGAGTGTAGCCATTCCCTCTACCGCCCAAGCCCCCCACCCTGAACGGATCTATCTGTCAGGCACGGGCATAGACAACACCCGCACCTGGGAGTTCCGTTGCGACAAAGGCATGAACAGCGGCAAGTGGCGCAAGATAGAAGTGCCCTGCAACTGGGAACTGCAAGGATTCGGTGCCTATACCTACGGACGCTGGTACAAAGTGCCGGGTGAAAAGCCCAGCGACGAGACCGGTATCTATCGCCACAAATTCGATGCTCCGCGCAGCTGGCAGGGCCAGTGCGTACAGCTGGTATTCGATGGCGTGATGACCGATGTCGAAGTGAGCATCAACGGGCAGAGCGCCGGAGCCATGCACCAGGGAGGTTTCTATCGGTTTGCCTACGACATCACCTCCCTGCTGAAGTGGGGACAGAAAAATCTGCTGGAAGTCAAGGTAGCCAAGGAGTCGGCCAACAAGTCCATCAATGCCGCCGAGCGAAAAGCCGACTGGTGGCTGTTCGGTGGCATCTATCGGCCGGTGTGGTTGGAGGTGGTTCCTCAGACCCATATCCGGCATTATGTGCTCGATGCCGACCGGGATGGACGCCTCCGTGCCTCGGTGGAGATGACGGGTGAAACGAAAGGCTACCGACTGGCCCTTTCGGTCAAAGAGCTGAAAAGCGGCCAAGTGGTGACCACCACCGACGGGAAAAGCTCTGTCCAATACGACATCGCCGGAAGCACCTCCCTGGTAGAGAGCCGGTGGGCCGACATCCACCTGTGGGACACCGAGCACCCCAACCTCTATGTGGCCCGCCTGCAACTGCTCTCACCCGAAGGTCAGTGCATCCAGAGCCGGGAGACACGCATCGGCTTCCGCACCATCGAATTCTTCCCTCAGGACGGTGTCTACCTGAACGGCACCAAGCTGGTGGTGAAAGGCATCAACCGCCACTCCTTCTCCGTGAACGGCGGACGCGCTACCAGTGCCGCCTTAAGCCGCGAAGATGCGATGCTCATCAAAGAGATGAACATGAACGCCGTACGCTCACACTATCCCCCCGACGAACATTTCCTCGATATGTGCGACTCGCTCGGCATCGTCTATATGGACGAGCTGGCCGGTTGGCAAAACGGTTACGACTCGGAGGTGGGTCCGAAGCTGGTGAAGGAGATGATAGAGCGTGACGTGAACCATCCCTGCATCTTCATCTGGAGCAACGGCAACGAGGGGGGATGGAACTACCGGCTGGACAAGCTCTTTGCCCAATACGACCACCTGCAGCAGCGTCATGTGGTTCACCCTTGGGCCGATTTCAACGACCTGGACACCCACCACTACCCGGCCTACCTGACCGGAGTGGCACGCTTCACCAACGGTTACAAGGTGTTCATGCCCACCGAGTTCATGCACGCCATGTACGACCAGGGCGGAGGTGCCGGCCTGCGCGACTTCTGGGACCGTTGGCTCACTAATCCCCTCTTTGCCGGTGGATTCATCTGGGTCTATTGCGACGAAGCTCCCCAGCGTAGCGACAAGGGAGGCATCCTCGACTCCGACCACTCCAACGCCCCCGACGGTGTGGTGGGTCCGCGCCGCGAGAAGGAGGGCAGTTTCTATGCCATCCGCCAGCAGTGGTCACCCATTCAGCTGAAACCGCTCTTCCTGACCGAGCACTTCGATGGCAGCTTCCTGGTCAGCAACGAGTACCTGTTTACCAATCTGAAAGAGTGCCGCATGACCTATAAGGTGTTGCGCTGCGACACGCCGCTGCAACGGGCCGAAAGCAACGTGCAAGTGGCCGAAGGCTCTGTGCAACTGCCGGCCATCCAACCGGGTGAGACAGGCACAGCCCGCTTTACCTTGCCCGACAACTTCAGCGAGGGCGATGTGCTGGAACTGACCGCCTTCGACCGCGAGGGCAAGAGCCTCTGCACCTGGAGCTACCCCATCCGCACCGTCGGCAAGTATTGGGCCAAAAAGATGGAGCGCACACCCATGACGCTGGAGATGAATCCGCCCGCTACGGCCACCCAAGACGAACATCGCATCACGCTGGCCAGCACCCGCATCCGCGTGGAGTTTGACGCACAGACGGGAATGCTGCGCCACGTATGGAAAGGCGAACAGGAGATACCCTTCAACAACGGCCCGGTGGCCGTAGGCATGAAGATGCGCTACGAACCCTCGCTCAGCTACGTGCGCCAGGAGGGCAGCGATGCCATCTTCTGTGCCAAGTACAAGGGAGCCGCCGACTCCATCGTGTGGCGACTCACCGAGCGCGGATTGCTCAGTATGAAGGCCATCCTGCTGAACCGGGCTTCGGGAGGCGGCGGTTTCGACGATGCCTTCATGGATACCGAGGTGAAGAACCTGGGTCTCACCTTCTCCTACCCCGAAGAGCAGTGCACCGGCATGAAGTGGTTGGGCCGGGGTCCATACCGTGTCTGGAAGAACCGCCTGGTGGGCACCAACTACGGTATCTGGCAGAAGGCATACAACAACACCATCACCGGTGAGAGCTTCGAGCATCTGGTCTATCCGGAGTTCAAGGGCTACCACGCCAATATGTACTGGGCCACCCTGCAGAGCGAGCAGTCACCGTTCACGATTTACTCGCTGAGCGATGGCATCTACTACCGCATCTTCACCCCCGAAGAGCCTGCCGGACGTGCCGGAGGGAAGAATACCATGCCCGACTTCCCCGAGGGCGACATCTCGTTCCTGCTCGACATACCGGCCATCTGCTCCTTCAAGCCCATCGAGCAGCAAGGCCCCAACAGCCAGCCGGGCAACATCCGCATCAAGCAAGGCGACGAGGGATTGCACCTCGACCTGATGTTCGACTTCCGATAAACTTAGGATTGATTGCCATGAAACGAATGCTCACCACCCTCTGTCTGGCCTGCTGCATGGGTGCCACGGCACAGATTGTTTACCACGATGCCTCGGCCTTGCCTCTTTTAGGCAAGGCCACTGAGGCCACGCGGGAGCGGTACGTCCGTCTTCCCGACTCCCTGCAACACCAAGTACGCAAAGAGCTGACCGACTTGGGTCAGAACAGTGCCGGCCTGGCTCTGCGCTTCCGCACCAACTCCACCTGCATCAAGGCCCGCTGGACAGTGCGCAACAACTTCGGTATGGCCCACATGACGGCTGTAGGTGTCAAAGGCCTCGACCTCTATGGGCTGGTGGATGGAGAATGGCGGTTCGCCGGTAGCGGCTTTCCCAAGGGCAAACAGAGCGAATCGACGTTAGTGAAGAACATGACGCCCGAAGCGCGCGAGTTCATGCTCTATCTGCCCCTGTACGACGGGGCCACGCAGATTGAGATAGGCATCGACTCCCTCTCCACCTTGGAACTGCCCCAAGTGGAACTGCCTCGCACGGGCAAGCCTTTGGTGTTCTACGGGACCAGCATCCTGCAGGGTGGCTGCGCCAACCGACCGGGCATGGCACATACCAACATCTTGAGCCGCCGGCTGCAACGCGAGTGCATCAACCTGGGCTTCAGTGGCAATGCACGGTTGGATCTGGAGGTGGCCCGGGTCATGGCTGCCACGGATGCCTCCCTCTATGTGCTCGATTTCCTGCCCAATGTCACGCTGGAGCAGATGCGCGAACGGACAGATGCCTTCTACTCCTTGCTGCGCGAGGCACATCCGGATGTACCAATACTCTTTGTGGAGAATCCTCCCTTCCCACACGCCCTGTTCAACCAAGAGGTGGCACGTGAGATTGCCGAAGAGAACGCTTGGCTGCGCAACTACGTGAAGCAGCTGCGCCGCAAGGGCGACAAGCAGGTATCGCTCTTCACCTCCGAGCAGATGATTGGCACAGACCGTGAGGCTACCGTGGATGGTTGCCACTTCACCGACCTCGGGTTCACCCGGTATGCCGAGCAGCTGCTGCCCGTGCTGAAAAAGCTGTTGGCTAAATAGCATCTAAAGAAGCCCGTAGGGGCAGACCTGTGTGTCTGCCCTGAATGCACAAGCATGTGTATCCGGGCGGACACACAGATCCGCCCCTACAAGTCTAGTCATTGGTAGATGCTTACCCCGAAGGAGGGGAGTTGGCTACCGACTTTTAGGACTGAGCGAATTTACTGCAGCGAAAAGTTGCCGGAGCCAATCAGTGTCCCCTCAGCAAAGATATCCACACGGTACGAGCCGGCATAGAGATACTCCTCCACATCCCAAAAGACGGTGACAGATTGCTCCTCGCCCGTATATTCGATGTACTTCTTGATGGAATAGGCCAACTCACGGTTCTCGTAACTGAAGGTATTGGCACTGCTCTTGGTCAGCACGTCGTTGTCGGGCTTGCTGATGCGCACATAGAGCGTCCGCTCGCCCGTAGGAGCCGTGATGTTCTTGGTGATGGTGAAGCCAATGCGAAGTTTCACCACATCCTTTACCTTCTTGGCCGTCTTGCCCCGCTTGTTTTGCGGCACGATGGTGATGCCCGTGGCATCCAGCTGCTGGGCCAGGGCCACCTGTTTGCCTAGGTTCTTCTTTTCTTCCGAGAGGTTGCTTATCTGGCGCGAAGCCGCGTTATACTTCTTCGTCACATCGGCAATCACCTCTTTCTGGTAGGCAGTCAGCCGGTTGAGCGAGTCTATCTGGTTGATGTAGCCCACCATGACCTTGCGCAGGGTGGCCAGTTCTTTCTTCAGGCGGCGTATTTCGGTAGCATTGGTGCTCTTCACGGTGCGCAGTTCCTCCAGCAGGCGTTGGGTCTTGAGCTGTTCCTGTTCGAGCAAGACGGAGAGCGAGTCATTGGCCACCGTCAGCTTCAGCTCGTCATACTGGCGGGCAAAGGTAGTGTACTCATTCTCCAAATCCTCCTTCTCCAGCTGGAACTCCTCGACCAGTTCGCGGTTGGTCTTCTTCTCCAGAACGAGCAAAACCGTGAGTCCCACCAACAGCAGAGCCAGGACACTTCCCAAGGCAATGATAGCTTTATTTTTCTGTATTGTCATAGCGAAATCTGTTTATCTGTGAATTTGGCTGCGAAGATAGGAATAAATCGGCAATAAAAATCATTTTCCTTACCTTTAAAATCAGTAAACAAGCAGGATAATCGGCAAAAGTTGCGTAAGTTTGCAGCAGAAAACATAATCATTCATTTTTCGATTACCATGAGATTGACAACTTTAGCATTGGCTGCGCTGTTCAGCCTCTCCGTGGCCGCTCAGGAAAAGTTCCCCGACGGCACACCCATTCCCGACTGGTTCCGCCAGACCGAAGTAGTAAACCCCGAAACACTGGGCACCCGCTACCTGATTACCGACTACGGGGTAGTGAACGACAGCACCCTGGTACAAACCAAGAAGATACAAGCCGTCATCGACCAGGCCTCGCGCCAAGGCGGTGGTGTCATCGTCATCCCGGCAGGCACCTACCTGAGTGGTTCGCTCTTCTTCAAACCCAAGACCCATCTTCGTCTGGAGAAAGGGGCCGTGCTGAAAGGCAGCGACGACATCAGCGACTTTGCCCTCATTGATACCCGCATGGAGGGTCAGAACCTGAAATACTTTGCCGCCCTGGTCAATGCCAACAAGGTGGACGGATTCACCATCTCCGGCGAAGGCACCCTCAACGGCCACGGTCCCCGCTACTGCCACTCCATCTGCCAGCGCCCCAACTAC
>CAMGAL010000001.1 GCA_946007445.1 uncultured Mediterranea sp. | reverse complement strand
CTCTATTTGTTAGCCAGTATGTATGGAGGCAGCCTAGAGGAGTTTGTGTGTTTTAATGATTGGTGGTACAAGGTGATCTACACCGGCCACTCGCTGCGCATCCCCCGCAAGGCGGACAACCTGACCCAGAACGGCACCTTCCACACCATCCAGGCCGGTGAGACGCTCTACCGGCTGGGGGTACAGTATGACGTATCGGCCCAAGCCATCTGCGAGGCCAATCCTGGTCTGAGTGCCAGCAACTTCCGTACGGGGCAGGTCATCCGCATCCCGCAACGCAGTGCCGAGTCCACCAAGGAGCAACCCACACAGACCGCACCGGCCACCGACACGCCGCAAAGCTCCATTCGCCCTGCCGTGAAACCCCAATGCCGCGACATGCACCGCGTGAAGCGCAAGGAGACCATCTATAGCATCAGCCGCCAGTATGGCATCAGCGAAGCTCAGCTCATTGCGGCCAATCCGGAGCTGAAGGGCACCACGCAGTTGAAGAAGGGTGCCTTCCTCTGCATCCCCTACACCGCTGACCAAGCGGAGATTTCCGTCACCAAGACCCAAGCACCCGTGGGACAGAACGAACTGCTCAATGCCAACCGCCAGCAGGCGCAGAGCCTCTCTACCCTGAAGGCCGCCGTGGTGCTTCCCTTCCTCGACGGAGTACCCCAGCACATGGCCTCGCGCATGGTGGAGTACTACGAAGGTTTCCTGATGGCCGTGGATAGCCTGAAGCGGCTGGGCACGAACATCGACCTCTATACCTACAACTCCGGGCCCGAGGGCTCCTCCATCTCCACCCTGCTGGAGAAGGAGCGCGAGCTGCAGCAGATGCACATCATCTTCGGCCCCCTCTACCCCTCCCATGTGAAGCCTTTGGCCGACTTCAGCCGCAAGCATGGCATCCGGCTGGTGGTGCCCTTCACCTCGCGCGACAACAGCGTGTTCAGCAACAGTGCCGTCTATCAGATCAATACCCCGCAGTCGTACCTCTACTCCGAGGTGTACGACCACTTTGTACGCCAGTTCCCCAACGCCCAGGTGGTCTTCATCGAAGCCACACAAGGAGCCAAGGAGAAGGCAGAATTCATCAAAGGACTGAAAGAGGAGCTGCGCAACCGAGGCATACCGATGCAGAGCATCAGCGAAGAGGCCACAGCCGAACAACTGGCTCCGCTGCTGCGCCCCGACCGCGAGAACATCTTCATCCCCACCTCGGGCAGCAATCCGACCCTCATCAAGACCTTGCCCCAGCTCACGCTGTTGGTGCGCGAGCACCCCGAGTGCTCGATCCACCTCTTCGGCTATCCGGAGTGGCAGACCTACACCAAGGATCACTTGGAGGCTTTCTTCGAACTGGACACCTACTTCTACTCCTCCTTCTACACCAACGACCTGCTGCCTTCGGCCAAGCAGTTCACACGCAGCTACCGCCGCTGGTATGGCAAGGAGATGGAGGACCGCTACCCCAAGTACGGTATGCTAGGCTTCGATACAGGCTTCTTCTTCCTGCAGGGCCTCTCGCGCTACGGCACAGGGCTGGAGAACAACCTCACCAGTCAGAATCTCACGCCCATCCAGACGGGCTTCAAGTTCCAGCGTGTCAACAACTGGGGCGGATTCATCAACAAGAAAGTATTCTTTGTCCGTTTCACCAAGAGCTTTGAGCTGGTGAAACTCGACTTCGACTGACCACAAACCTCCTAACGAGCATACTCCAATGAAACGACTCATACTGCTTTGGCTCTTCGGCTGTGTCTGCCTGCTACAGGCCCACGCACAGATGGGTGAGATGCGCAACAACCTGTCGGTAGGTGTCAATGCCGGCATCAATCTGAACAGTGTCAGCTTCCAGCCCTCTGTCAAACAGAAGAACCTGCAAGGCATCAACGGCGGATTCACCGTCCGCTACATCTCCGAAAAGTACTTCAATATGATTTGCGGCGCCCAACTGGAGCTCAACTTCTCGCAGCACGGCTGGGACGAGTACTACGAGGACTTCCCCGACTTGCAATATACGCGCAAGATGAACTATGTGGAGATACCCTTTCTGGCACACCTGGCCTTCGGACGCGACAGAGGCCTGCAGTTCTTTCTCCACATGGGGCCGCAGATAGGCTTTTTCCTCAGCGACAGCTACACCATCAGCGAGGGGTGGGACGAGGCCGCACAATGGAATCCCAACCTCAACGTCGAACAGCACGACAAGGAGGTGGAGAACAAGTTCGACTACGGCATAGCCGGCGGTGCCGGTCTGGAACTGCGCACCAAGGCAGGCCACTTCGTGCTGGAAGGCCGCTACTACTATGCCCTGTCAGACTTCTACAAGAGCACCAAGAAGGACTATTTCTCGCGGTCGGCCCACAGCGCCATCAGCATCAAGCTGGCCTACCTGTTCGACATCTGGAAGTGAACCAACGACTATTTTTTATTATACCAATAACTATTTATCATGAAACAAGTACTATTATGCTTCGTTGCACTGATGCTATCAGCCGGCTGGGCGATAGGCAGCAACACAGACTTTGACAAGGCCTTCAAGGAGAGCAAGCAAATTGAAAAACAGATCAAGCGCACCTCCTTCCCCAAGCAAACATTTGACATCACTGACTTCGGAGCCAAACCCGACACCCCGCAAGAGCCTTGCCACGAGGCCATCAATCTGGCCATCACCACCTGCAGTCTGCAGGGAGGCGGCACAGTAATCGTACCGCAAGGCACCTTCTACACCGGCCCCATCACGCTGAAGAGCAACGTCAATCTGCACGTCAGCGAAGGAGCTACCCTGAAGTTCTCGACCGACCAAAGCCTCTATTTCCCCGGAGTCATCACCCGCTGGGAGGGTATCGACTGCTACAACGCCCGTCCCCTGATCTATGCCTACGGCGAGAGCAACATTGCCATCACCGGCAAGGGCACCATTGACGGCCAAGGCAGCAACGACACCTGGTGGTCCATGTGCGGTGCCGCCAAGTATGGTTGGAAAGAGGGCATGGTGGCCCAGCGCAACGGAGGCCGCGAACGTCTGCTGATGTATGGCGAGACCAATACACCTATCTATCGCCGCATCATGAAGCCGGAAGACGGTATGCGTCCTCAGCTCATCAACTTCTATTCGTGCCAGACGGTACTCATCGAGGATGTACTGCTGCTCAACTCACCCTTCTGGGTCATCCATCCGCTGTTCTGCGAGAGTCTGATAGTCCGTGGCGTGAAGGTGTTCAACCGCGGTCCTAACGGCGACGGTTGCGACCCCGAGTCGTGCAAGAATGTGCTCATCGAGGATTGTGAGTTTGATACGGGCGACGACTGCATCGCCATCAAGTCGGGCCGCAATCAGGATGGCCGCAAGTGGGGCATCCCCAGCGAGAACATCATCGTGCGCAACTGCTTCATGAAGAACGGCCACGGCGGCGTAGTGATAGGCAGTGAAATCTCCGGCGGCTATCGCAACCTCTTCGTTGAGAATTGCCGCATGGACAGCCCCGAACTGGACCGCGTCATCCGCATCAAGACCAGCACCTGCCGTGGCGGTCTGATTGAGAATGTCTTTGTGCGCAACGTCACCGTAGGCCAGTGCCGCGAGGCCGTATTGCGCATCAACCTGCAATACGAGAACCGCGAAAAGTGCAACCGCGGCTTCATCCCGACCGTGCGCAATGTACACCTGCGCAACGTCACCTGCGAGAAGAGCCAGCTGGGTGTACTCATCATCGGTCTGGACGACGACAGCCATGTGAATAACATCAGCGTGGAGGATTGCCGATTCAACAATGTCTCCAAGAATGGCAACAGCATCCAGGGTGCCCGCGATATACGGTTCCGCAACCTCTACATCAATGGCGAACTGGTCAAGGAGTAACAAGACTCCCCTACCCCTATAAAGTCAGAAAGCAGCGGACCGATTGGTCCGCTGCTTTCTGACTTTATAGGGGTAGGAACAGGTGCTCCACCCCTGTATTGTATCACTTACTTCAAGGCAGGAATCGAGAAATAGAAGGTGGAACCTTGTCCGAGCTTCGATGTAAACCAGAGTTTTCCACCGTTCTTGTCGACAAAGTCCTGGCAGAGCAACAGGCCCAGACCGGAGCCTTCCTCGTTGTTGGTACCGAAGGTGCTGTAGTGCGTGTCGGTGTGGAGCAACTTCTTCTGGCTCTCCTCGTCAATGCCACAGCCCTGGTCCTTCACGCTGATGACCACCATATCACCCTCCTGACGGGCTGTCAGCACAATCTCGGTATTCTCGTTGCTGAACTTGATGGCATTGCTCATCAGGTTGCGGACAACGGTCTTCACCATATCAATATCGCCATGGACAAGCAGGCGTCCCTCCTTCACCTCCTTGACGGTGATGTGCTTCAGACTGGCCACGTTACTGAATATCTCTATCACACCGTCTACCACCTCCGACACGTCGAAGTCCTGGTATACCACGTTCAGCTTGCCTATCTGGCTCTTGGTCCACTTCAGCAGGTTGTCCAGCAGCGAGAAGACATCTTCGGTCGTCTGGTTGGCCGTAGTGAGCAACTCATACATATCTGCGCCGATTTTATCGGCAGGCAGGTTGAGCAGCAGCATGTTGAGTACCATCTTGATGGAACCCATAGGAGAGCGCAGGTCGTGTGCGATGACCGAGTAGAGTTTGTCACGTCCGTCGATGGTGCGCTTCAGTTCCTCATTCTTTCGGATGATGGTGCGCTTGGCAGCCACGAGCGAAATCTGGTGGTTGACACGGATAATCAACTCTTCCTTATTGAAAGGCTTGGAGATAAAGTCACTGGCTCCCACCTGAAAACCCTTCACGATGTCATTGGTACTATTCAAGGCGGTCAGGAAGATGATGGGTATCTCTGCCGTATCCGGATTGGACTTTAATTTCTGAGCCACCTCAAACCCACTGAGGTCAGGCATCATCACATCAAGCAACACGAGGTCAGGATGTTCCTTCTCCACTTGGGACAGCGCCTGACGGCCATTGCTGGCGGTAGCAATGGCAAATTTCTCGTTGGTCAAAAGCACTTTCAGCAGCAGTACATTCGACATCACATCGTCCACAATCAGGATTTTGTATTCAGACGGATTGATTTGCATAACTTCTCTATTATTATATAATTTTATTGACACTATTAAATTACTTCACACGGAAATCTTTGAAAAATTCTATCATCTGCTTCAGTCCCTCTTCCAGCTGTATGCGCGGTTCCCAATTCAGCGTTTCCTTGGCCAGCGTGATGTCAGGTTGGCGTTGCTTCGGATCATCGTGAGGCAACGGCTTGAAGACGAGCTTCGATTGGGAGCCGGTCAGCTCAATGACCTTCTGCGCCAGCTCCAAGATGGTGAACTCATTCGGGTTGCCCAGGTTGATAGGGCCAATGAATTGGTCTTCCGTAGCCATTGTCCGCACGATAGCCTCGATGAGGTCATCGATATATTGGAAGCTACGGGTCTGGTTTCCAGTACCATAAATCGTAATATCCTGATTCTTCAGAGCCTGAACCACAAAGTTGGAGATAACCCGTCCGTCGTTCGACTGCATCCGTGGTCCGTAGGTATTGAAGATGCGGATAATCTTGATGCGCACATGGTTCTGTCGGTGATAGTCCATGAAGAGGGTCTCGGCGCAGCGCTTGCCCTCGTCGTAGCAGGAGCGGATGCCTATGGGATTGACGTTGCCCCAATAGCTCTCCACCTGTGGATGGATGGTCGGGTCGCCATAGACCTCACTCGTGGATGCTTGCAGAATCTTGGCCCCGTTGGCCTTGGCCAGCCCCAGCATGTTGATGGCACCCATCACAGAGGTCTTGATGGTCTTCACGGCATCGTACTGATAGTGGACGGGCGAAGCCGGGCAGGCCAAGTTATAGATTTCATCTATCTCCTTTCTATAATAGGGAATCTCTACATCATGCTCCACAAACTCAAAGTTTGGCAGCGCCTGCAGATGGGCTATATTCTCCGTTCTGCCTGTGAACAGATTGTCCAGACAGATGACGTAATGGCCATCGTTGACCAGCCGTGTACATAAGTGCGAGCCGATAAAACCGGCACCTCCTGTAACTAATATTTTCTTCATTCTTCCTACTTTGCTTAGGGCTTTTTCTTAGGACTTAAGGCAAACCTCTAGTTTTTTGTGTACAAATGTAGGTTATTTAACTAAAACTTGCAAGGCCATTTCCATATTTTTTTCTACCTTAGGGAGTCGATAAACCCCATTAAATACGAAAAATTATGATTATCGGAGTACCTAAAGAAATCAAAAACAATGAAAACCGCGTGGGAATGACCCCTGCCGGTGTAGCCGAAATGGTTAAAAGAGGCCATAGAGTGTACGTTCAGCAGACAGCCGGCTTGGGCAGCGGATTCTCCGATGAGGAGTACAAAGCTGCAGGAGCCGAGTTGCTTCCCAGCATCGAAGCCGTGTATGCTGCCGCCGAAATGATTGTGAAGGTCAAAGAACCGATAGCACCCGAATATCCCCTCGTAAGACCCGGACAGGTGCTCTTCACCTACTTCCACTTTGCTGCCGACCGCGAGCTGACTGATGCCATGCAAGCCAGCGGCGCCGTCTGCATTGCCTACGAAACTGTCGAGAAGGCCGACCGCTCGTTGCCGTTGCTCATCCCCATGAGTGAAGTGGCCGGACGCATGTCCGTACAAGAGGGTGCCCGCTTCCTCGAGAAGCCTCAGGGCGGTAAAGGCAAACTGATGGGTGGCGTGCCGGGTGTACGTCCTGCCCGTGTACTGATTTTGGGCGGTGGTATCGTAGGCACCAACGCCGCCTGGATTGCCGCCGGCATGGGAGCCGAGGTGATGATATGCGACATCAACCTGCAGCGCCTGCGCTACCTGAGCGAAATCCTGCCCAAGAACGTCAAGACGCTCTACTCTTCGTATCACAACATCTGTCGTGAACTGCCCACTATCGACGTGGTCATCGGCTCCGTACTGATTCCCGGCGACAAGACTCCGCATCTTATCACACGCGACATGCTGAAGCTCATGCAGCCCGGCACTGTGCTGGTGGACGTAGCCATCGACCAGGGCGGCTGCTTCGAGACCTCCCACCCGACCACGCACAGCGAACCCACCTACGAGGTAGACGGCATTGTACACTATGCTGTGGCCAACATTCCGGGAGCCGTACCATTCACCTCCACCATGGCCTTGACCAACGCTACCCTGCCCTATGCTTTGGCTTTGGCTGACAAAGGCTGGAAGGAGGCTTGCCGCGCCGATGCTGCCCTGGCCAAGGGTGTCAACATGGTAGACGGTAAAGTGACCTTCAAGGCTGTGGCCGATGTCTTCGGTCTGGAGTACACACCGTTAGAGCTGTGATGTCACTTCATCCAAGCGACATCGCGTCTCATTCACATAGGAGGATGTGTCATCGACACATCCTCTTTTTTTGAAGATACCTTCATCGGCCCATGAAGGTATCTTCGTGGGCCGATGAAGACGTCTTCGTAAGCCGTTGAAGGTATAAATAGTCTGCCGATTTAGTTAACGACCCTTTCAATGGGGAAAACAATGTTATTAAACATACTTTTTTCCTTGGGAAATTTGCAGGTTTCCCCAAAGTTCGTACCTTTGCAATGTGTTTTTCATAGTATTAGATTTAAGGTTAACAAAGGTTGGAGTACAGCGGTACTCCTTTTTTTATGTCCTTAAGTCATCTATCCGACTTTTCTGACTGACCCTCTTATTAGAATTAAAATAGGCGCTATCTCGCGATAGCGCCTATCCACAACACAAACACAAAATAAAACACGACAAAACTACTATGCATCTTTTGTCCTATGTTAGGGACATAGGTGGCAGGAAATCTATATTCACATACGAACTTCCCGTTTATCAAAAGAAATCTATAATAATACTAATTGGTTTATTGAATACCATCTTCACGCAGCTTCAACTGCCACTTCCAGGCAGAACGCAGCGTGTCTTCGATAGAGGTTTCGGCCTTCCAGCCCAGCACCTTGTTGGCACGTTCGGGGTTGGCCCACACCTGCTCGATGTCACCGGCACGACGACCCACAATCTGGTAGTTGAACTTCACGCCGGTTGACTCTTCGAAGAGATGAATCAGTTCGAGCACGGAGAGACCGCGGCCCGTACCGATGTTGAACACCTCAACCTGCTCTGCCTGCTTCTTCTCCAGGATGCGGCGGATAGCCACCACATGAGCCTTGGCCAAATCGACCACATTGATGTAGTCGCGGATGCAAGAGCCGTCGGGGGTATTGTAATCATCGCCAAACACGCTGAGCTTCTCACGGATGCCGATGGCGGTCTGGGTCAGATAAGGAATCAAGTTTTGGGGAACTCCATTGGGCAACTCGCCAATCAAAGCGGTAGGATGTGCACCGATGGGGTTGAAATAACGCAGCAGGATGGCCTGAATGGGTGAACCCGAAGTCACGGTATCGCGGATAATCTCTTCGTTGATCTGCTTCGTGTTGCCGTAAGGCGACTCAGCCTTCTTGATGGGAGCTGCTTCAGTGACGGGCAGCTCGTCGGGCTGGCCATAAACAGTGCATGAAGAGGAGAACACAATGCCCTGCACTCCATGCTTGGGCATCAGCTCCAAGAGATTGATGAGCGAAACGAGGTTGTTGCGATAGTAAAGAAGCGGCTTCTGAACCGACTCACCTACGGCCTTGCTGGCAGCGAAATGGATGACAGCCTTGATGCCTGCATACTTGGCGAACATGGCATCCATGCCTGCATAATCCAGACAGTCAAGTTTTTCAAAAGCGGGACGAATGCCGGTCACCTTCTCTATCTGGTCAACCACGCTGGCATTGCTGTTTGACAAATTATCGACTATGACCACGTCATAGCCTGCGTTCTGAAGTTCCACTACAGTGTGTGAACCAATGTAGCCGGTACCTCCTGTAACTAAGATTCTTTCTTTCATGGACATGTCATTTGGTTATTTGCGTGCAAAAATACATCATTCAAATGAAATTTCCATGTTGTTAACTACTTTTTTTCTGAAAAAACATCGGGAGGAGTGATTTGCCGAGGCAAACCGCTCCTCCCGAATGATCATGTAAGCGTGAGCATCAAATCTTCACCACACCCGAGAAGCCCATGAAGGCCATAGCCAGTAGGCCGGCGGTGATGAGGGCAATCGGAGTGCCCTGCATTCCCTTGGGCACCTTGACCAGACTCATCTGCTCGCGCAGGCCGGCAAAGAGGGTCAGTGCCAGACCAAAGCCGATGGCCGTAGAGAAGGCGTACACCACGCCGGTGAGCAGGTCATACTCTTTCTGAATGACCAGAATGGCCACACCCAGGATGCAGCAGTTGGTCGTGATGAGCGGCAGGAAGACACCCAGTGCCTGATAGAGCGCAGGCGACACCTTCTTGAGGATAATCTCCACCATCTGTACCAAGGCTGCAATGACCAGGATGAAGGTGATGGTCTGCAGGTAGGCCAGGCCGAACGCATCGAGCACAAACTTCTGAATCAGGAAGGTCACGATCGTGGCAATGGTCAGCACGAAGGCAACAGCTGCCGACATGCCCAAGGCGGTATCTACCTTCTTGGAGACACCCAGGAACGGGCAAATGCCCAAGAACTGTGACAATACGATGTTGTTGACAAAGATTGCCGAGATAAATATCAGTATATATTCCATAATCTATACGTATTGAAGTTCACAAATCAAGCCTTCTTCAAGCTGTTAATCAAGGCAATGAGGTAGCCCAGCGCAATGAATGCGCCCGGTGCCAGCACAAAGACCAGCATACCGTACTCCTCGGGCAGCAGGGTGAGGTTGAAAATCTTGCCGGTACCCAGGAACTCGCGCATGGCACCCAGCAGGGTGAGACCCAGCGTGAAGCCCAAGCCCATGCCCAGACCATCGAACAGAGAAGAGATAGGGCCATTCTTGGCAGCAAAAGCCTCGGCACGACCCAACACAATGCAGTTCACCACAATCAGGGGGATGAACAGACCCAACGTAGCGTACAGACTGGGCACGTAGGCCTGCATGACCATCTGCAGCACCGTGACAAACGAGGCGATGACCACAATGAACGAAGGAATGCGCACCATGTCGGGAATCAGGTTCTTGATGGCAGAAATCACCACGTTGGAGCAGATGAGCACAAACATGGTGGCCAGACCCATACCCATGCCGTTGATGGCAGAAGAGGTGGTACCCAGCGTAGGACACATACCCAGCAGGAGCACAAATGTAGGATTTTCTTTGATGATACCATTCATCATCACTTTCAGGTTATTCATAATCTTCCTCTCCTTTCTTAGTTTGCAGAGTCTGCAGGTTCAACATTCGTTTGCGAAGCACTGGAGGCACCGTCGGCAGTGCTCTGTCCGGCAAAGGCAGCGTAGGCCGCATTCACCGCAGCCAGGAAGGCACGCGAAGTGATGGTAGAAGCCGTGATGGCATCCACCTGACCACCGTCCTTGCTCACCTTCAGCGGAGCCTGACCGGGATTCATGCCGGTGATGTCGCCCTTGGCACCTTTCTTAAACCAGTCGGCCGACTTGGAGCCCAGTCCGGGAGTCTCCGCATGAGCCAGCACCGAGTAGTCGTTGATGTTGCCCTGGGCATCGAAGCCCACCAGCACCTTCAGCTCGCCGCCGAAGCCCATCGTGGCAGCCTCTACAGCGGCACCAATCAGTTCTTCACCCTTCTTGGTGGTATAAACTGCATACTCCACACCGTTGACCACCTGTACCTGTTTCTCGGCAATCGGATTGTTGTCGAAGCCGGGAACCACTGCGCTTACAGCATCGCTCAATGTCTTGGCATTAGCCTGTGCAATGGGCTCTTTGGTCAGCTCATTGACATACGCCAGCAGCGCTACACACACAGCTGTGATGCCGGTCAGCACCAACAGCATATTCTTCAAAGATGATTCTAACTTTTTCATTTCTTCTTTGCTACCTCCCCAAAGCGTTTAGGTTTCACGTAAGTGTTAATCAGCGGAGTGAAGGCATTCATAATCAGAATGGCGAAAGACATACCTTCGGGATAAGCACCAAACAGACGGATGATAACCGTCAGCAGTCCGATGCAGACACCATATATCAACATGCCCTTGTGGCTCATGGGCGAGGTGACATAGTCGGTAGCCATAAAGATGGCACCCAGCATCAGACCACCGGCCAGCAGATGCGTCAGCGGTGAGGCATACAGAGCGGGATTGACCAGATGCATGATACCGGCGAAAACGAACACCGTAGCCAGGATGGATACAGGGATATGCCAAGTGATGATCTTCTTCCACAGCATGAAGGCCAGACCCAGCAACAGGGCCAAGGCGCTGACCTCGCCCAAGCAACCGCTGTTCTGACCAATCAGCAGGCTGAAGGCATCGGGCAGCTGGTCGAGCGAAGCACCCGGAGCACCGTTGATGACGCCCTTCATGATGCCCAGCGGAGTGGCACCGGTGGTGGCATCGGCATAGGCAGTGAGCTGACCGACCTCAGGCCAGGTGGTCATCTGCACGGGGAACGAGAGCAGCAGGAACACACGGCCTGCCAAGGCGGGGTTGAAGGGATTGCAACCCAGACCACCGAACGACATCTTGCCCACTCCGATGGCAAACAGGGCGCCAAGGATGATAATCCAAATGGGCAGGTTGGAGGGCAGGTTGAAGGCCAGCAGCACGCCGGTAATGGCAGCCGAGCCATCGCAGAGGGTGGTGGTGGGTTTCTTCATGATGAATTTGCCAATGGCCCATTCAAAGAACAGGCAGGCCAGCACGGAGGTAGCCGTGACAATCAGCGCACCCAGTCCGAAGAAACAGAGTGACACCAGGAATGCAGGCAGCAACGCGATGAGCACGCCATACATATTCTTCTTCACACTGTCACCACCATGGACATGGGGCGAAAGAGATACGATAAGTTTATTCATAGTGCGTTATTTTTTAGCTTGACGTGCACGAATCATCGCGCCCACCTTACCCTTGCCCAGACGGCAGTAGTCGAGCAGCGGACGGTTGGCCGGGCAAGTGAACTGACACGAGCCACATTCGATGCAATCCATAATTCTTTCTTTTTCCATTCTCTCGAAATCGCCGTTCTCCGACAGGGCAGAGAGCAGGTAGGGCTCCAATCCCATGGGACATGCACCCACGCACTTGGCGCAACGGATGCAAGGCTGGATTTCGCCACGCTTGGCCTCCTTGTTGTTCATAATCAGGATGCCTGAGCTACCCTTTGCGGTGGGCACGTCGGTATTGACCAGTGCCTTACCCATCATCGGGCCGCCGCCAATCACCTTGCCGGTATCTTCGGGCAGACCGCCGCAAGCATCGATAAGCTGCTGCATGGGCGTACCGATACGGGCCAGGAAGTTGGAGGGCTTCTTGAGCGACTTGCCGGTCACGGTGATGACGCGCTCGAACAGCGGCTTGTTCTTCTGCACAGCCTGATAGACGGCAAATGCCGTACCTACATTCTGCACCACGGCACCGGTCGAGATAGGCAGGGCACCGCTGGCCACCTGACGCTTGGTGATGGCATCGATGAGCTGCTTCTCACCGCCCTGCGGGTACTTCACCTTCAGGGGTACCACCTCAATGCCCGCATAGGCAGAGGCCACCTTGGTCATCAGCTCGATGGCATCGGGCTTGTTGTTCTCGATGCCGATGAAAGCCTTGTTGACCTTCACCGCCTTCATCAGGATGGATACACCCACCATGACCTCTTCGGCGTGCTCCAGCATCAGCTGGTGGTCGGCTGTCAAGTAGGGTTCGCACTCGACGGCATTGATGATGACGCACTCGGCCTTGAAGGCAGGGGGCGGACACAGCTTCACCTGCGTGGGGAAGCAGGCACCACCCATACCTACGATACCGGCATCGGCTATCTTCTTCACTATTTCCTCGGGTGAGAGATTGCACTCCTTCACGAGGGTCTCCGAGCGGTCGATGCTCTCTTCCCACTCGTCGCCCTCCACATCAATGAAGATGGCCGGCTTCGCATAGCCGCTGGCATCGATGATGGAGTCTATCTTGGCCACCTTACCGCTGACAGACGAGTGGATGGCTGCCGATACGAAACCGCCGGGCTCGGCAATCTTGGTACCTACTTTCACGACATCACCTTTGGCCACAATCGGCTTGGCGGGCGCACCGATGTGCTGCCCCAGCAGGATGACGGCCTTGGCCGGTATCTCTGCCTTGACGATGGGTTGGTGTGCTGAAAGTTTATTTTCGTGTGGATGAACTCCACCGATTGAAAATGTCTTCAACATACAGTTCTGTATTTTTAGTCGTTTCTTTTTATGCTTATCTGATTATCAGGCTTGGGCTTTGGGAGCTTCTGCGGCCTTGGGAGCAGGTGCTGCGGGGGCAGCCTCTTCGGTCTTGGGCTTACGCGGAGGGAAGTTCAAGGCAATGATAGAGCCCTGCGGACAAGCCTCTTCGCACTTGCGGCACGACTTACACTTGTTGTAGTCGATGTAGGCCAGGTTGTTCTCCAGCGTGATAGCTTCAAACGGACAGGTCTTCACGCACTTGCCGCAGCCGATACATGCCACGCTGCAGGCCTTGCGGGCCACAGCACCCTTGTCCTTGTTGACGCACTGCACATAGACGCGACGGCTCTTCTTGCCGGCCAGACGAATCTCGATGATGCCCTTCGGACAAGCCTTGGCGCAAGCACCACAGGCGGTACACTTCGACTCGTCCACCTCGGGAATGCCCGTTTCGGCATTCATGCGGATGGCGTCGAACTTACAAGCGGCCACGCAGTCGCCACAACCCAGACAGCCAAAGCTGCAACCGGTCTCGCCACCATAGAGCGAAGCGGCAATGGCACAACTGCGGGCACCGTCGTACTGGTTGGTACGCGGACGGTTGGCGCAAGTGCCGTTACATCTCACTACGGCCACCTTGGGCTCGGAAGCCTCGGCAGCCAACCCCAGGATATCGGCTACCTTGGCCATGACGGGTTGACCACCCACCGGACAGAGCTTGCCTTCGAGCGAACCAGCCTTGACGCAAGCATCGGCAAATCCGCTACATCCCGGAAAACCACAACCACCGCAATTGGCCTGAGGCAACACGGCTGCCACCTGCGCAATGCGGGGATCTTCATACACGGCGAATTTCTTGGAAGCGACGTAGAGGATGGCCGCCAAGACCAAGGCTATGGCTCCCAACGAAATCACTGCAATCAGAATTACATTCATAGATTTGTTATTTATTGATTATTGTTATGATTAAAATTCAATGAAACACCCTGCCCGCTATGCGGCCGGCAAGATGGAAAAAGTGAATCGCTTGCCGACCTTGGCCCGACAGAGCCAGACGACGAAATAGTAACCGGCCACCAGCAGCAGGGAACAGCCGATGGCAGCCGCCTCGTGCAAGCCAAGCGCCACGCCGGCAAACAGGGAGGCCATGAGCAGCAACAGCGGAGCCACAAAGGCCAGCGCCACTGCCTGCATACCCATAGAAACACTTCCTACCACCCGGACGCTGTCGCCCGGACGATAGGAAGCTGCTTGCTCATCCACCACCACATCAATGAGTTTCTCTTTGGTGTCTGCCGATGTGCAATGTCCTTTGATACTGCAAGTTGCACAGGCGGAGGTCTGCACAATACGCACCTGCACATGCGACCCCGCTATGTTTTCCACAATACCTTGATGTTCTATCGTATTCGCCATTTTGCAAACCGTGCTTTACAATTCGGTGCAAATGTACGCATAATTTATGAACTACAAATCATTAGAGCCCGTTTTTCTGTGTTCGCAAACGTTCTTTTTGGATTTACCATTTATAATTGATACCAAAACTGAGCAATTCCTTCAGCTGGAAGTAGCTGCTGCCGGTGGTAGGAGCGTTGCTGTCGTCGTAGCGGGCATAGAGGTAGAGCTTGGTGGAGAGGTAGCGGTTGAGCACGAAGTTGAAGGTGTTCTCCCAGTCGATGCGCACCCACTCGTAGCTGGTCAGGTAGTTGAGACGGGAGTCGAGCGTGATCTGCGGAGTGATGTTCCACGACAAGGTAGGAGCCAGCTGCGAACCGAAGCTGTGGCGCACACACTTGCCCTCGTCCAGACCGAAGCTGGTCTCATCCACCTGGTCGTTGCCCACATATCGCATGGTGTGGGTCAGCGGAGCGATGAAGACAGAGAGGTTGAACTTCTTCTGCTTCAGCTTGTAGTCCATACCGACACTGGTGGACCAGTCCAACGGAGCGAGAAACGAAGAGATTAGCGTCTCGTTGTTGGCCTTATAGCCGTGGCAGAACTGCGTCTTGAGTTCGGTCGATATGGTATAGTACCACTTGGAGGCAGCCTGAATACCCAACTTGCTGTAGAGGCGCAGCTGGTCGGTGTTGACCAGGTAGTTGTGTACCTTGTCTGAAGGCGTAGAGCCGAAGCCCAACTTGGCATCGAGCAGGTTTTCCCACTGTATCTTCTCCCGGTCGTTGTAGTTGGCAAAGAGTTGCAGGCTGGCCAGCACCGTGTTGGTGCTCTCGCCGCCCTTGTACCAGTTGTCAGAGATGTAGTTCTGCGTAATCTGCAGCGAGCCGCTGCCACCCGTCACCCACCAGTTGGGCTTGCGGATGACCACGTCGGCATCCTCCTTCACCTGCTTGGCCTCTTCCACGGCAAAGAGCTTCAGGGCAGTGGGTTTCGACTTGGCCTCCACCTTGATGTTGTCTCGGAAGGCAGGTCCCTGGGCAATGGCCTTCTCATCGGCCACAATGCGACCCGGGCAGTGCCAATAGGCATTCATCAAGGCCGGATTGATGACCTCGGCAGCCCGACGCTTCGTGGTGAAGGGGGCCTGGTTGTAGGTCACGCTCTCCAAGGGAGCCTCAGCCCCATCGGCCTCCGCTTGGGCACTCCACTCCAACTGCGAAATCCGGGCAACCGGCTCATAATAATAGGTGAAAGGGAGGAACATCTTCCAGTAGTCGGGATCGACAGCTATGTAGCGTTCGGGCGTGGAGGGATGATTGAGGTACTCCAGCACACCCAATTTCTGTTCGTAGAGTATCGACACCGTGTCCAGCCGGAATCCATCTTCGACGGGACGCAGCTTTTGAATAAAATAAGGTTTCAACAAGTCCGATAATGTATCGTTGACTACTACCGTCACCACCGAGTCGTTCGCAACCGGTGAGTCGGAAACATCCTGAGCAGACAGCGCTCCCGACATGACGAGGGCAGCTGTTCCGATTATCCATTTTCTGTAATCCATTACCTTAACATTTCAAAGTTCGGCGCAAAATTACACCAAAAAACAATATAAAGCAAACTATATCAAAGATTATGTGTACCTTCGCAGCCGTAATCAACAGACAGAACTCATGAAGCTATTGCTCCCCCTTATACTATGCCTCTTGCCTCAGGGCACCCTCCTCCACGCACAGGAGAGGGCATCGGCCCTCCATCCGCCGTTCGATTTTCCCATCGCCTTCTCGGGCAACTTCGGCGAAATCCGCTCCAACCACTTCCACGGCGGCCTCGACTTCAAGACCCAAGGCACCATCGGGAAGCCGGTACATGCCCTAGCCGACGGCCACATCAGCCGCATCCGGGTGACTCACGGCTCCGGCTACATCCTGGAGGTGGCCTACGACAATGGCTATAGCACCATCAACCGACACCTGGAGGCTTTCGTAGGCGCAGTGGCCCGCCGCGTGGAGGAGACGCAATATGAACAGGAGAGCTGGGAGGTGGACATCACCCCTTTGCCAGATGAATACCCCGTCAAGGCCGGTGAGGTCATCGCCCTGAGCGGCAATACCGGCTACTCCTTCGGTCCGCACCTGCATCTGGACCTGATAGAGAGCGCCACCGGCGACTACATCGACCCCCTGCCCTTCTTCCGTTCGGCCGTCAACGACCACACCGCGCCCCATGCCGAAGGGCTGATGCTCTTCCCCATGCCGGGCGAAGGCATCGTGCAGGGCAAGCAGACGAGGCAGACTTTCTCCGCCCATCCCGACCGCCCCATCGAGGCATGGGGCCTCGTCGGTGTAGGCATCAAGGCATTCGACCACATGGACGGCGTACACAACCGCTACGGCGTACATACCGTGCGGCTCGAGGTGGATGGCCGCGAGGTGTTTCGCAGCACGGTCGATCGCTTCAGCTACGACGAGAATCCCTACATCAACTCCTGGACGCAAGGCAACTACATGAAGTCATTCATCGAGCCGGGCAACCGCCTGCGTATGCTGCAAGCCGACTCGCTGGGCGGACTGATACGCATCGACGAAGCACGTCCCTACCGGCTGGTCTATACCCTGAGCGATGCGTTGGGCAATACCTCCCGCGTGCGGTTCACCCTCCAAGGTCGCCCGCAGGCCATTCCAGCCATCGACCATGGCCGGGCCCAACAGTTCCGCTGGGACAAGACCAACTACCTGCAACTGCCGGGCATGGAGCTGGTGGTGCCCAAAGGGATGCTCTACACCGATGCCTGGATAGACTATGAGGTGGAGAACGACACACTGGCACCCGCCTACATCTACCGCCTACAGGGTGAGGAGGTAAGCCTCCACAAAGGATGCCTGCTGCGCATCGGGCTGCGCCGGCCCTGCCTGGCCGACAGCACGAAGTACTACATAGCCGGAGTAGGCCGCGGAGGCAACCGCCGGTACATCGGGGGGAGCTACAAAGAGGGATATATGGAGGCCCGGGTGAGCCAACTGGGCAGCTACACCATCGGCATCGATACCATAGCACCCGAGGTGAAGCCGGTCAATCCCCAACAGTGGGCACGCACCGGGCGCATCGTCTGGCACGCCAAAGACCGACAGACCGGCATATGGAGCTATCGGGGCACTATCGACGGGGCGTATGCCCTCTTCGGCAAGCGCAACGCTCTGAGCGGCAACATCGAATACCGGATAGACCCGAGCAGGGTACAGCGGGGCAAGACCCACAAGGTCGTGATGTCGGTGACAGACGCTTGCGGCAACACGGGCACCGCCACCTATACATTCAAATGGTAGTCATGCGTAGCTTATGAAATACGACCTCAAGAAACAGATACACAGTTTCAGTTATGCCTGGAAAGGCATTGCCCACGGGTTCTGCCGCGAGCAGAACCTCCGTTTTCACCTCTGCGTGGCGCTGCTCACCGTCGTGGCAGGATGGGGAGTGGGCATCTCCCGCATGGAGTGGATAGCCGTCATCCTCTGCATCGGCGGGGTCATAGCCGCCGAACTGATGAACAGTGCCATAGAGCGAGTCGTGGACCTGGCCTCTCCTACCCTGCATCCACTGGCCGGACAAGCCAAAGACCTGGCTGCCGGGGCCGTATTGGTGACAGCCATTGCAGCCGTCGTCGTGGGCATCGTGATCTTCCTGCCCTATCTGACCCGCTTCTTATTATAATAAGGAAGAGTAGCCAGCAGATAGCCGAGCAGAGCGGCTCCTGCAGCCAGAAGTCCTGCTTCGATGAAGAAAAAGGAGTCTTTGTCACCCACATAGAGCGCATAGATGGAAAGACCGGCCAGCGCCCCAAGGTCGATGGCCATGTGGCAAGTGGTATTGGCCGTGCTGCGCTGGCAATGCTGCGACAAGCCTACAAACAGCTGGGTGAAGTAGGTGGCACCCAGCGTGAGGAGCAACAAGGGGAGCAATGGCCACAGAGACCCCCACCCCTGAAGCAACGGCAACTGCACACCGGCCGCAAAGGCCAGCAGACAGAGATTGAGGAAAGGCAACCAGGCGCGAGGCAGAAAGAAACGGTCGAAGCTGAGCAGCGGCAGTCCGATAGGAGCCCGAAAGGCCACATATACACGCGCAGAGACCAACAAGGCCAGCACATCGAGACCCACGGCCAGATAGATCAGCCTGTTCCACCCTGCCCAAGGGAACAGGGCCACACCGGCCAGCACACCGACCAACATGCCGGCCCGTCCTGCCCACGCATAGGCTTCGTTGCCCGAACTGCGGCGCGAGGAGGCCGTGATGTCAATGGCCACCGCAAAGCCGGCCGGAGAGGCGACCCCCAGTCCGCCACCCAGCTGGGCCACCAGGCCCACCCACTGAGCAAATCCCTCGGCATAGAGCATAGCCAGCAGCGCCAGGGCAACAGCCACCACACCGGCCATGAGGACATACTTACGCTTGTAGGTATCGCCCAGGTAGGCATGGAAAGGCCCCACCAGCAGCATACCGGCACCGGCTGCCACCATCTGCATGGCGACCTGCGAGCCGGAGAACCCCTTCTCGTCCATCAGCCACATCGGCAAGAGCGGAAGCAGCAGATAGACAGAGGCATAAAACAAGAAATTGGACAAGCACATACGGCTGAACCCGGAAGTAAACAGTTTGTCAGTATTGTTCTTTCTCATTCGGGAAGTCTAAGTTCTTCACATCGGAGACGTAACGGCTGATGGCATCGGTCATCACCGTATGCAGGTCGGCATAGCGACGCAGGAAGCGCGGACGGAACCCATTGTTCATGCCCAGCATGTCCTGTACCACCAGCACCTGGCCATCCACACCGCTGCCGGCACCGATACCGATGATGGGGATGGTCAGTTCCGAAGCCACGCGGGTAGCCAGCGCAGCCGGAATCTTCTCCAGCACAATGGCAAAGCATCCGGCCTCCTCCAGCAGGTGGGCATCGCGCAGCAGCTTGTCGGCCTCGGCCTCATCCTTGGCACGCACGGTATAGGTGCCATACTTGTTGATGCTCTGCGGCATCAGGCCCAGGTGTCCCATCACGGGAATGCCTGCGCTGAGGATACGCTTCACCGTACCGATAATCTCTTCGCCGCCCTCCATCTTCAAGGCGTCGGCATGACTCTCCTTCATGATGCGGATGGCCGACGAGAGGCCCTCGTACTCGTTGCCCTGGTAGGAACCGAAAGGCATATCCACCACCACCATGGCACGCTTCACACCGCGCACCACCGACTTGGCATGGTAAATCATCTGGTCCAGCGTAATGGGCAGTGTCGTAATGTTGCCGGCCATCACATTGGAGGCCGAGTCGCCCACCAGGATGACGTCCATCCCGGCACCGTCCACAATCTGCGCCATCGTATAGTCATACGAGGTCAGCATGGATATCTTTTCGCCTCTCTGCTTCATCTCCACGAGGCGATGAGTGGTCACTTTTCGTGTATCATCTGATATGTATCCCATAATCTCGAAAAAGTTAGTGTTCTGTTTTCAGGCCGCAAAGGTAGCGGTTTTTCCAATCGGTTGTTCACCTGAAGCCTCTTTTCGTCACCGAATCTGCCTAAAGGTACCTCAATTGAAGGAAAATTTCTATATTTGCACACCATTTCTAAACGACAACGACATGAAACGACAACTATTCTCTCTGCCCCTCCTACTCCTGCTGGCCGGATGCGACATGCTCGACTACCATCCCTACGACGTCCGCGTGAAGGGAGAGCGCAACATCAATGCCACCAACATAGCCCGCATCGAGGAGGCTTGCCGCGACAAAGACACGCTGCGCTTTGTCACCATCGGCGACTCGCAGCGCTGGTACGACGAGACCGAGGATTTCGTGAGCCACCTGAACCGACGCAGAGACGTGGACTTCGTCATCCACGACGGCGACCTGAGCGACTTCGGCGTGACCGACGAGTTCGTCTGGCAACGCGACATCCTCAACCAGCTCAGTGTGCCCTATGTGGCCCTGCTGGGCAACCACGACTGCCTGGGCACGGGCGAGGAGGCCTTCCGCATCATCTTCGGCGAGCCCAACTTCAGCTTCATAGCCGGGCGGGTGAAGTTTGTCTGCCTCAACACCAATGCCATCGAGTACGACTACTCCCAGCCCATCCCCGACTTCAACTTCATCACCTCGGAGATCAAGGAGCGCCGCGAGGAGTTCGACCGCAGTGTGGTGTGCATGCACATCCGCCCCTTCTGCTATGAGTTCAACAACAATGTGGCTCACGTCTTCCAGCGCTACATCACGGAGCTGCCGGGCCTGATGTTCTGCAGTGCCGCCCACGAGCACAAGCTCTTTGAGGAAGATCTGTTTGACGACGGCGTCATGTACTACATGTGCGACTGCATGAAGCATCGCAACTACTATCTGTTCACCATTACCCCCGAAGGATACAGCTATGAAGTGGTCTATTTCTAATCCCGCCCAGGTAGCAGCCTTCCTGATTTTCCTCGCGTGGGAAATCTCTTTCTCTCGCGTGGAAGCGCAAGAAACGCTGCGTCACGACACCATTTTTATCGTGCAGCACGACACCCTCTACCTGCCGGCACCTGCCGACAAAGACAGCATCTACCAGAGCCCGGCCGACCTGCGCGGTTTCGACAAGCGCATCCACCGCTACCGCAAGAGCTGGGAGAACCTCATCCCCACCCACAACAAGATACAGCTGGCGGGCAACATGGGGCTACTCTCCATCGGCTTCGGCTGGGACTACGGCCACCACAACCAGTGGGAGACCGACCTGCTGTTCGGCTACCTGCCCAAGCACGACTCCAAGCGCGACAAGATCACCTTCACCGTGAAGCAAAACTACATTCCCTGGAGCCGTCCGCTCCATCCGCGCCTCTCGCTGGAGCCACTGACCTGCGGCCTCTACCTGAACACGATGTTTGGCGACGAATTCTGGGTCAAGGAGCCGGAGCGCTACCCCGAAGGCTACTACGGCTTCTCATCAAAGGTTCGCATCCACGTCTTCATCGGCCAGCGCCTCACCTACACCGTGGACCCGCGCAGGCGCTTCTTCTCCAAAGAGGTTACCCTGTTTTATGAGTTGAGCACTTGCGACCTCTACATGGTCAGCGCCTTCACCAACCGATACCTGAAGCCGCGGGATTACCTCTGCCTCTCCTTCGGCCTGAAGCTGCAATTCTTATAATTTACAAGACATTATACGAAAACAATTATTTCTTTGCCATGTTATTTACCGCCGAAAACGTCCTCCTGGTAGGCTCTATCCTTCTGTTTGTCAGCATAGTCGTCGGTAAGACCGGCTATCGGTTCGGTGTCCCCACCCTACTGCTGTTTCTGGTGGTGGGCATGTTGTTTGGAAGCGACGGACTGGGCATCCAGTTCCACAATGCCAAGGAAGCACAGTTCATCGGCATGGTGGCCTTGAGCATCATCCTCTTCTCCGGCGGCATGGACACCAAGTTTGCCGACATCAAGCCCATCCTGGGGCCGGGCATCCTGCTCTCCACCTGCGGCGTACTGCTCACGGCCCTCTTCACCGGCCTGTTCATCTGGTGGCTGTCGGGCATGAGCTGGACCAACATCCATTTCCCGCTCACCATCTCCATCCTGCTGGCGGCCACCATGTCGTCCACCGACTCGGCCTCGGTCTTTGCCATCCTGCGCTCGCAGAAGATGAACCTCAAGCACAACCTGCGCCCCATGCTGGAGCTGGAGAGCGGCAGCAACGACCCCATGGCCTACATGCTGACCATCGTCATGATACAACTCAGCCTCTCCACCTCAGGGAGCGGTTGGGGGCACATCCTGGGGATGTTTGCCGTGCAGTTTATGGTCGGTGCCGGCGCCGGCTACCTGCTGGGCAAGCTGGCCATCCTCATGCTCAACCGGCTGAACATTGACAACCAGGCCCTCTACCCCATCCTGCTCCTCTCGTTTGTGTTCTTCACCTTCTCCATCACCGACCTGCTCCATGGCAACGGCTACTTGGCGGTCTATATCGCCGGCATGATGGTGGGCAACCACCGCATCATGTACCGCAAGGAAATCTACACCTTCATGGACGGACTGACGTGGCTGTTTCAGATCATCATGTTCCTCTGCCTAGGGTTGCTGGTCAATCCGCACGAGATGCTCGAAGTGGCTGCCGTAGCCCTGCTGATAGGGGTCTTCATGATCGTTGTAGGCCGTCCCGTCAGCGTGTGGCTCTGCCTGCTCCCCTTCGGCCGCCGCATCACCGGCCGCTCGCGCCTCTTCGTCTCGTGGGTAGGTCTGCGCGGTGCCGTACCCATCATCTTCGCCACCTACCCGGTGGTGCATCAGGTGCCGGGGGCCGATGCCATCTTCAATATCGTCTTCTTCATCACCATCGTGTCGCTCGTGGTACAAGGCACCACCGTATCGCGCATGGCCCGCCGGCTGGGGCTCTCCATGCCCCTGGAGCAGACAGGCAATGCCTTCGGCGTAGAGCTGCCCGAAGAGATTGACTCCGACCTGCGCGACATGACCGTCACTGCCGAACTGCTTTCCCGAGGCGCTACGCTGAAGGAGCTGAACCTGCCCAAAGGCACCCTGGTGATGATTGTGAAGCGGGGCGAAGAGTACCTCATACCCAACGGGACGCTGCGCCTGCAGTTGGGCGATAAACTGTTGTTGATATCAGAGAAAAACAAATAAACGCTTGCACAACTACCGCAGATGCCCTATCTTTGCGCAGTTTTTACTAAAGTGTGCATTTTAAGCCAATGGAACCTGACAAACTATTCATCGAATATATAGAACAAAGCATCATCCGCAACTGGGACCTGGATGCTTTGACCGACTACAAAGGCATCACCCTGCAATACAAGGATGGGGCCCGCAAAATAGCTAAATTCCATCTGGTATTTGAGCAAATGGGGTTGCAACCCGGCGACAAAGTGGCCCTCTGCGGCCGCAACAGTGCCCATTGGGCGGTCAGCTTCCTGGCCACCATCACCTACGGCGCGGTCATAGTCCCCATCCTGCATGAATTCAAGGCCGACAACGTCCACAACATCGTCAACCACTCGGAGGCCAAACTGCTGCTGGTGGGCGACCAGGTGTGGGAGAACCTCAATGAAGAGGCCATGCCCGCCTTACAAGGCATCATCCAGCTCAACGATTTCTCCCTGTTGGTATGTCGCAACCCTCGACTGAAGGAGGCGATGGAGACGCGCAACGTCCTCTACGGGCAGCGCTACCCCAAGAACTTCCGCCCCGAGCACATCTGCTATCGCAAGGAGCAGTCGCCCGAGGAGTTGGTCATCATCAACTACACCTCCGGCACGACAGGCTACTCCAAGGGAGTCATGCTGCCCTATCGCAGCATCCTCTCCAACATCCGTTATTGCCGCGAGATGCTGCCCATCCGTCCGGGCGACCACATCGTCTCCATGCTTCCCTTGGGACATGTGTTCGGCATGGTCTATGACTTCCTCTTCGGCTTCGTGGCCGGTGCCCACCTCTACTTTCTCACCCGGATGCCGTCGCCCAAGATCATTGCCCAGTCTTTCTCCGAGATTCGGCCACGCATCATATCCAGCGTGCCGCTCATTGTCGAGAAAATCATCAAGAAAGACATCCTGCCCCTCATCGACAACCGCCTGGGCAAGCTACTGCTGCGTATGCCCGTCATCAACGATAAAATCAAAGCGGAGATCTGCCGCAAGTCGAAAGCGGTGTTCGGAGGCAATTTCGATGAAATCATCATCGGCGGTGCCCCCTTCAATGCAGACGTGGAGCGCTTCCTGCACAGCATCGGCTTCCCCTACACCATTGCCTATGGCATGACCGAGTGCGGCCCCATCATCTGCTCCAGCCGTTGGGACCGGCTGCGCTTAGGCTCTTGCGGACGGGCCGCCTCGCAGATGGAGGTGCGCATCGACTCATCCGACCCCCAGAAGGAGGCCGGCGAAATCATCTGCCGCGGCGAGAATCTGATGTTGGGATATTACAAGAATCCCGAAGCCACGGCACAAATCATCGACGTCAATGGCTGGCTCCACACCGGCGACCTGGGCATCATGGACAGCGAAGGCCACGTCACCGTGCGCGGACGGAGCAAGAACATGCTGCTCACCGCCAGCGGACAGAACATTTATCCGGAAGAGATTGAAAGCAAGCTCAACAACATGCCCTACGTGGCCGAGTCGCTGATAGTCTTGCAATAGAACAAGTTGGTGGCTCTGATTTTTCCGGATTTCGACGATGCCTTTGCCCACGGCCTCCAGCAGAGCGACATCGAGGATGCCATGGAGCAGAACCGGGTAGAGCTGAACCAGTCGTTACCGGCCTATTGCCAGATTACGAAGGTGAAGATTCACTTCGAGGAATTTGAGAAGACCGCCAAGAAGAGCATCAAGCGGTTCATGTACCAAGAGGTCAAAGACTGACCTCTTAGCCTTGGTGCAGGTGGTAATACTTCTTCATGAAGCCCACATAGGCACCGCTCAGCAAGGCCACCACCGTGGCCAGATAGAGATAGCCATTGACGGGAATTGCCAGATAGCCCACAGCCACAACGGCCTGCACTCCCATATAGACAGAGGAGACCACCACATGCGGAATCTTCAGTTCATTGGCCATCAGCTGATAGAGATGCTTCCGATGGGGCAGGCCGATGTTCTCGTGCAGCATCAGCCGGTGTACGATGGTCAGCACACTATCCACTCCATACACAGCCAGCAGCACCAGCCAGCTGAGGTCTTGCGTCACCACCACCAGCTTGCCCAACAGAAACAGCAGCACGAAGGCAATGCTCACCGAACCCACATCGCCGGCAAAGCACTTGGCCCGCTTCCGGAAGTTGAAGAAGCAGAACACAATCACGGCACAAAGCAACGTACCAATGAAGCTCTCCTCCACAAACGGCACCCTCATGCGATTGACATACGCTAAGAGAGTCAAGATGACCAACGAATAGCCACCCGTGATGCCATTGATGCCGTCCATGAAGTTGTAGGCATTGATGATGCCCGTACAGACTATCAAGGCCACCACGACCCATATCCACGACAGCGAGAACAAGCCCCACTGGACAAACATCAGCCCCATGGCCGAGAAGTGAAACAGCAGCCTGATGCCCTGAGGCACCGACCGCACATCGTCCCAAAAGCTGATGAACGACACCAGCGTCAGCGCCGCCATCATCCACGGATACTCCCCTCCACTCGCTATGAAATAGAGCAACGCTCCAAAGTAGAAGATGATTCCCCCACCCCGCAAGGTAATCCGTGTATGACTACTCCGCTGGTTGGGTTTGTCAATGATGTTGCACTTGTCGGCCACCTTGAAGTAGAGTAGCTCGGCGACGGTGAGGAGGAGTAGAATAAGAATGTAATAAAACATAATCGTTCGCTGAGGTAGGTAGAAAAATTAATTCTTAGTTTGAGTAAACGACGCATTCGTATCCCGGAAGCCATCGGCAGCCCAAACCCGCATCCGGTCAATACCTAACGCCTGCTTCAATTTGGCATTGCTCACCACATAATTCTCCGTCAGTTTGCGCAGGCGTTCCGAGTTCAGAGGCAGATGCAACACTGTACCCACTCTGGCACACGACTCCATCAGCCCTTTGTTCCATCTCCAAATATGCGGTTTTCGTCCCAACACCTCACACATCAACGCAATCAACTCGTTGGTCGACAGCGCTTCATCATCACCTATGTGGTAAATACCTCCCGGTGCATCTTTGGTGACCAATCCCTCCACAGCAAAGCAAAGGTTCCCGATAGAAGTAAACGAACGACGGTTCTCATAGCTACCCAACGGCCAAGGTATTCCCTTGCGCACCACTCCATAGAGCAAATTCAAGTTTCCCTTATTGCCAGGTCCATGAATCATGCACGGCCTCAGGATATAGACGCGTTTATGCAGTCGAGCCGCTTCAGCCTCCTTACCCAAAATATATTTCTCCGCTGCTATCTTGCTTTCACCATACGGACCTTTCGGAGCAGGCACCACATCTTCCGTCAGCACATCTCCCAAAACCATATCAGCAGCAGCTTTCACCGAACTGAAAAAGATGAAACGAGAGGCAGAGGATAGCAAAAAATAATCAAAGGCCTTCTGAGTCAATCCAGTATTAATATCAAAATAGACTTGAGCCTCTGACTGATTCTTTGTATCATGAGCCTTTCCAGCCAGATGAATGATGGCATCAAACGCCGGAAACTCCTCCGGTTTCTTGGCCATATCACCCAGATTGTCCCATGAGAACGTCTTCACCACCCCCTCTTTTTGAGGCGCCACGATATCCAGTCCATAAATCGTGTGGCGTTCCATCATGGCCTTCACCAAGTTGGAACCCACAAAACCATGTATTCCGGTAATTAATATATTCATCTCATTCGTTTCGCGTAAAAACCAGTTCAAATACTTTCACAAAATACTTAAGGAACAGCAGAGGCATACATGTCCATATACCATTCTCCCTGCAAGCCCGTACAATCTCTTGATTTAGCAGGATGTTGCTCTTCAGCGAAGCCGTACTCACCCCACCGGTACGCATCTTCATAAAATCCAGATTCAGGTACTTTGCCCGCAGATGATGAGCCGCCAGGAAACGAGTCAACAACTCATAGTCAGCCGCTATTCGGTAATCCGTCTTATAATAGCCATACTCCTCAAAATAACGTTTATAAGTGAAGAAAGAAGGGTGTGCCGGCATGAAGCCATAGCGGAATCTCTTCACCGAGAAGTTCTTGGATGAATAGTAACGCACTGTTTTATCCAAGTTGTCAGGATTCACAAAGCGGATATCTCCATACACAGCCTGTACCTCTACATCAGAAAAAGCCTCGGCCACCCGACCAATCACATCCGTCCGATGATAGAAGTCATCCGAATTAATAATTCCCACTACATCCCCTGTAGCCATCCGGATTCCCTTGTTCATGGCGTCATAAAGCCCCTTATCTTTCTCGCTAACCCAACGCATACGCCCCTCGAACCGTGGTTCATACTCTCGGATGATGTCTACAGTGCCATCTTTTGAAGCCCCATCCACCAAGATATATTCAATGTTTGGGTAAGTCTGTGCCAGCACCGAATCCATTGTATCGCGGAGGGTCGCTGCGCTGTTATAGGTTACAGTTATGATTGATATCTTCATAATTCTACAGGGGCAACAAATGATGAATTTTACGAATCAAAATATGCCCAACTAAATATACTCTATATTTAAACATGAACCAAACAGAATTTGTTGATTTAGCCAAACATCCATTTGACGTATTTTGATTATGCCTTCTATATTTAATTAATGGTTTTGATTCAAAACATACACAAAAAAATGAGACACCCACTAAAAATAGCCAATTATCATGTGTAGCCAGCAAATGTTTAGCTGGAAACGGCAGAGCTACATCTAATACCTTTCGATGAAAAGCTAAACAACAACCAAGATACGAAAAGCGAAGGATATTCCCCCAAAAAGAATGATATGGTGAGGATAACTTCCAAAACGAATCAGAAATTATATTCAATTCTGAATCTGTAACTATTGCATCTGACACAACCATACCAGCATTTTTCAAATCATCTTTTATAACAGATAGTTTATTAGGCATCCAGACATCATCCTGATCCGAGAGTACAATTATATCACCAGAAGAATGTCTTAAAGCATTCTCAAAATTGGGGGTATATCCATGTTCAAATTGATTATGTATTATTTTAATTCTAGAGTCTTTATATGCACTAATAATTGAAAGAGTATCATCAGAAGAGCCATCATCTGAAATGATAATCTCATCATCAAGTGACAATTGAGATATGATTGAATCCAATTGTGCTTTAAGATACTTTTGACCGTTATAGGTGGCGATACATATTGATACTTTCATTTACAAGCAAATAAAACTAAAGGCGTCTTTAAATCCTTTCCACATAATTAACACTTTCTCTCTCCTATTTGTTTCAACAAACAAAAGTTGCAGTATCATAAATGCAAAGTATATATTTTTTTTAATAATATATAAAGGAAAAGATGTAAAATAGACCTTTGATAAATAGAAATGATTCCTACTCATATAGTACCTTCGCATTAGTGAGTGATTTGTACTTGATATTTTCCAAAACAAAAACTTTCTAGATAGCGGATTACCAAGATGATGTAATAGCAAACATTGACTGATACGATAAGTGCTAAACCCTGCTTTTGCAACACGAAGACTATAATCAAAATCTACACAATCAATAAATAACGACTCATTATAAAAACCAACCTTAGAAAAAATATCAGTGTTATGAAGACACCCAGACGTAATAATAGTATGTTTCTTTTTAACAGAGATATTCTTTGGAGCAGGACATGGTGCATCTGAAAAACAACAGGAAAGAAGACCAACTTTATCTACTGAGAGACTAGATAATGCAATATTATATGCAGACAAGAAATCATCACTTGGAAGCGAGTCTTGATCAAAAGTAAAAATCCAATTGGGAGCAAATTGCAATGCATATTTAATGCCTATATTTAGAGCTTTCGCAATTCCTAAATTTGAAAGATTCTCGATAATGCAAATATTATTAATCTCATTTTTCAATGTATTCAGTAATGAGGAGATATTGTATGAAGCGTTATCGACAACTACCACTTTATAAGAAAACGAAGCAATTTTTCTAATATTATCGACAATAGAGGCTTCAGGATTGTATGTTACAATCACACTACACGTATTATTCAAATTAATGTCCCGCATACATTATGATAATGATAACAGCTTAACATAAAAGAGTTCTATATATAAAATGAACGTCGATATCATGATAGGAAATATATATGCTAACTTTTTCTGTACAAAAACGATAGTAATATATGGCAGCAAAATAATCTCTACAATACCATACAATTCACTAATTCTAAAGGCAAAACCCGCTACACTTGAAAAAATCAAAAAAGAAAATAGCCCCCAAACATAAATCTTTATTAAGATATACACATATTTATTACTTGCAAACAATAAATCAGCATAAAAAACTAAAAACGTTGCGACAGTACAACGAATTAAGAATAGGGCATTGAAGATATTGGGCATCTCAACATCATCCGAGTACGATTGTAAATACAGATATGCTTGTATTTTTGATTGGATATCAGCAACAGGTATTAAGTATAATAATCCCGTAACATCCAAATGTACAAAACATAAAGCATATCCTATAGGTATCAAAAACAAATAGATTTTCTTCTGCAAAGAATATGGATTAATAAATGCTAAAGGAATAAGAGCCAAAGCAGAATAATGAAATAGCGAAGCAATAGTAACTAATATACAGAATAAAACATATTTTCTTTCATAAAGCGGTTTAACGCAAAATAAAAGCAAAGCACTTGCAATACCTGCACGCATTTGTGTCAAATCATGCATCAAGAAATAAAATGATATATATGTCACTATCGAAAGAAATCTGAACTCTGTCAATTGGTAAATGCCATAAGCTTTAAGTCCTATTCCGAGGATTGCATAAATAGCAAACAATATCAAGACTTCATCAAAAAAAATATATTTGACAACTTTGGCAATTAAATGGAATGATGGTTCTACGCTATAAGAGAAACCAGAGGTGATTGTATTATAGTACTCGATATAAGTAGTATAGTCGTGATCAGCACCATCTCGGAATGAGGCAACAAAAATGAGCAAAATCGTAAGGATGATTAGAAGGGGCTGTTCGTATCGGCTTTTCGGACAAGTCAACGAACAAAATATGCTCAGAAAAAAAAGGAGACATACAATGGAAACAACCATTTTTATACATTTTCAATTAGTGGAACAAGATACCTATCAACAATATTATTCCAGGTATATCGTTGGGCATTAAGGTATATTGATTTGAAATTAAATAAATGATTCTCAGCATACAGCTTTTCTAACCCCTTTGAAAAGCTTTCTGCAGAATCATCTTCAGAGAGTATTCCATTCGTAACATTAATTACCTTTGCGTTCTCGGAAGTAGGAGTAGCCAAAACTAGCATACTATTCAAAAGATACTCATACGTTTTAGTAGGAGGTTGACAATCATAATAATCGGTTAAAGGAATATACGAAACGCCAATATTATGAGACTTAAAATAAGGAATCAATTCTTCATGTCTCCGTTCTCCTACATAGGTCACAACACCCTCAAGATGATATTCTTCTATTGAATGCCGAATTTTTTTTACTTCAGATTCTGTTCCAAACCCTATTATTGTATATTTTATGGCCAACAATGGGTTGTTTTTGATAAAGATTGCAACTCCTTGAACTGTAGTCTCGATAAATCTATCATAAAAAGTCCCTACATAAAGCAAAGATAGCGGGAATTTTTCTTTCGGATAGAATGGCACTTTATCACCGCCTAACGGTAACAATCTACATTTCTTCAAATTGAGATGTAAAAAATCTGCTACTCCCCACGAAATTACTGAAATTCGTTTAAACATGCATGACTCAATAGTCAACAAGCAATTTAGAATCTTCGACTTAAATTTTCCTTCTACAAAAGAAGTTCTAATATCCATCAGAGTTTTATCTCTACCTAAAAGGAATAAAAATAAAGAGCAAAGAGGGAAAGAATAAATAAAAGAAACATCAAAAGAGTGTTTCCTTTTTAGTAGAAAGACTTGCTTTAGCATGGAATACCGCCAAAAATAACATCGAGATATATCAATATGATATATATGGACACTTTTCGACTCTCTAATAGGCTTACCAACATAAATGCCTAAATATACAACATCGTATTTTTCTGATAATAGCTCACAATACTTATATGAATCAGTATGATAACCATACTGGGCAGGCATTACGAACAATATAGTCTTCATTGAGTTCATAATCTATCATTTATTAAGACGGAATAAAAAAAAAAATTCAGTAATAATACCCCTACCATTATATAGCATCAACTATTTTTTTCCCTGACATCCACCTAATAACATTCACCAATAGAAGATACATTCTCTCCCCAATAATCCATCTAATTTTTTTTCCTATTCTTAAAGATTTGGGTTGCCAACTCCCAGCAAAATGATGAATTGTATAAGTATTATCTGTAAAATAAATCCGGCCATCTACATGTGATTTAGGAC